>JBGSTS010000121.1:0-26660 GCA_041736435.1 Desulfobacterales bacterium
CCTCGTCAGCCAGTACGAATACGTCCGCATCACCTGCCCGCCGGCCACCCGCATCCGAACGGACCCCGTTGTAGTCGCCGGGTATGGGTTCGGGGTCGCTCTGATAGCGGCGGCGCACACGGGCCGGCCGGAGTTGCTCGCCGTCCTGATGGTATTTAACGTGATGGTCTGCGGGCTCATCGGCATTTTCCGGTTTCCGTCCGACCGCAGGGTGGTGGAGCTTGTGGCCAAGCAGATCCAGGGGGTGTGCTACATCGGCTTGCCGCTGGCCCTGCTGATTCTGCTGCGGATGTCGCCGCAGGGCACCACCTGGGTCTTTCTGCTGTGCGCCGTCATCTTCGCCGGCGACACGGCCGCTCTCTATATCGGCACCGCATGGGGCCGGCGCAAGTTGAGCCCGGCCATCAGCCCGGGCAAGACGGTCGAGGGGGCGGCGGCGGGGCTTGCCGCCAATCTGGCCGTGGCCGCCGCCGGCAAAGCGCTGTTCCTGCCGGAAATGGGCTGGGGGGCGTGCGTGCTGTTTGCCGTGTGCACTGGGATCATGGGGCAGGTCGGGGACCTCTTCGAGTCCCAGCTCAAGCGGGTCTCCAACGTCAAGGACTCCGGCGCGATCCTACCGGGGCACGGCGGCGTCCTCGACCGCATCGACGCGCTGTTGTTTGCCGCTCCGGTGGCCTATGTCTTCAGAGTAGGGCTGGTCAGCGCATGAGGGGCCTTTCCATACTGGGGTCCACCGGGTCGATCGGCCGCAAGGCACTGGCCATTGCCGCCCAGTTTCCGGAACACTTCAGCGTGAAGGCCCTGGCGGCCGGCCGCAACGTCGGCCTTTTATCGGAGCAGATCCGCCGCTTTGCGCCCGAGGCGGCCGCTGTCCTGGACGACAGCGGCGCCCGCGAGCTGGCCTCGATTTTGGGGGCAGGCGGCCGCACGCGCATCCTGACAGGCAGTGAGGGGTATGCGGCGGTGGCCGCGTGGGATTCGGCCCAGGTCACGCTCTCGGCCATGGTGGGTGCGGCAGGACTGCTGCCCACTCTGGCCGCGATCGACGCCGGCAAGACCGTCGCCTTGGCCAACAAGGAAACACTGGTGATGGCCGGAGAAGTGGTCATGGCCCGGGCAGCCGAGAAAGGGGTGGCCCTCCTGCCGGTGGACAGCGAGCACAGCGCGATATTTCAGTGCCTGCTCGGGCAGCAGCGCGCGGCGCTGGAGCAAATTTTGCTGACCGCCTCGGGGGGGCCTTTCTTAAAACGGCCGAAAGAGGCCTTCGGCACCATCACGCGTGCGGAGACGCTGCGGCACCCCCATTGGGCAATGGGGGCCAAGATCACCGTGGACTCGGCCACGCTGATGAACAAGGGGCTCGAAGTGCTGGAGGCCCGGTGGCTTTTCGGCGTCAGCGAGCGCATGATCCGAGTGGTCGTGCACCCGCAGAGCGTTATTCACTCCATGGTCGCGTTTCAGGACGGGTCGGTGATCGCCCAGCTGGGCATTCCAGACATGAAGACCGCGATTGCCTACGCGCTCTCGTACCCCGAGCGCCTGCCGCTCGGCCAACCCCTGCCGGATTTTTCCGGCGGCCTCGGGCTGAGCTTCCAGGATCCGGACGGGGAGCGGTTCCCCTGCCTCGGCCTGGCGTTCGAGGCCGGGCGCATCGGGGGGACGATGCCGTCCGTGCTCAATGCCGCCAACGAGGCGGCGGTGGCCGCTTTCCTGGAAGAGCGCATCGGCTTCACCGACATTGCCGAGGTCATTGCACAGACCATGGGCCGGCACACGGCCGTGGCCGCGCCGGCGCTCGAAGACATCCTGGAGGCCGACCGCTGGTCGCGGCGCACGGCTTGGGAACTTATGGAACAACGGCGGCCACGCCATCACCGCAACGCGTAACGAAAGGATCGCACGGGAGCACGATGGGCAACAGCGCTATCGCATTTATGGTCGTACTGGGGATTCTCATCTTCTTTCACGAGTTCGGGCATTTCATCGTCGCGCGGCTCTTCGGCGTGGGGGTGGAGAAATTTTCGCTCGGTTTCGGGCCGCGGCTCTTCGGCCGGCGAATCGGCATCACGGACTACCGGCTTTCGCTGATTCCGCTCGGCGGCTATGTCAAAATGGTCGGCGAGGAGCCTGACGAGGAGCTGGACCCCGGCCTCATCCCCCAGTCCTTCACCCACAAGAGCGTCCTGCAGCGGATGCTCATCGTATTTGCCGGGCCGCTCTTCAACATCATTTTGGCGCTGATCATCTTTTTCGTGATCGCACTCTTCGCCGGGGTGCTGATCCTGAAGCCCTCCGTGGGGGCGATCAAGGAGGGGTCTCCCGCTTTCACTGCCGGCGTTCAAAAAGGAGACCTCATCACGGCCATCGACGGCACCGCCATCACCAGCTGGGAGGAAATGGCCGACACGATCAGCCACAGCGGCGGACGGGAGCTCGAAATCACGATAAGCCGGGCCGGGGGAGAGCTTGTGCTGCGCGCAAAACCCGAGCGCGTGGCCACCCAGAACCTTCTGGGAGAAGAGATTCAGCGATACGTGATCGGGGTCTCCAGCGCCGGCGAGGTCCTGTCCCGCGAACTGGGGTTTGTCGATGCGGTCCTCCAGAGCCTGCGTCAAACCTACGCGATCGCCGAGCTGATGGTGGTGATCGTGGCCAAGATGGTCACTGGCTCCATTTCCTTCGACACGGTCGGCGGCCCGATCATGATCGCCCAGATGGCGGGCGACCAGGCCCGGGCGGGCATCAGCAGCCTGTTTCAGTTCATCGCGGTGATCAGCGTCAACCTGGCGATCATCAACCTGCTGCCGATCCCGGTGTTGGACGGAGGGCATCTTATGTTTTTTCTGATCGAAGCCGTCAAAGGCCGCCCGGTGAGCACCAAGGTGCGCGAAATCGCCCAACAGGTCGGCATGGTGGTGCTGATCATGCTGATGATCCTGGTGTTCTACAACGACATCACACGGCTTTTTTTCAGCTGAGGTAAGCAGCATGCCCGCACGGCTCGAGATCAGCTTGAAGGAGCACCTGGTCGATCCCGAAGGGGAGGGGATCCGCAAAAAAGCCAAGGCCTATTTCGGCATCGACGCCGAGCGCATTCGCACCGTGAGCATTCTCACCATCGATGCGCTGCTGAGCGCGGATCAGCTTCAGGCCGTCCGGCACGAGATCTTCACCAACCCCGTGACCCAGGATTCCTCCTACCGGCCCCTTCCCATCGATGCCGATTGGGTGATCTGGGTCGGATACCGGCCCGGGGTGAGGGACAACCCGGGCGCTACCGCGGTCGAGGCCATCGAGGATCTGCTGAGAACCCGCCTGGGCGCGGGCGAGGCCGTATACACGTCCCGGCGCTACGCTGTCAGCGGCAGTGCGCTCAGCCGCGGGCAGGCCGAGACCATCGCCGGGGAGCTTTTGGCCAATGACATCATTCAGCAGTGGCGGGTTTACGCCAGGGGCGAGTGGGACCCCGTCGACGGCATCGGCATCGTCATCCCCAAGGTGCGGCTGGATCGCCCGGCTGCGGTCACCCCGGTCCCCATTGGCAGCGACGCGTCGGTGCGCCGCACCAGCGCCGAGCGCAACCTGGCCCTGAACCCCAATGATATTCCCGTGATCCGGGCCTATTTCTCCGATCCCCGTGTGCGGGAATCCCGCGCGGCGCATGGGCTTTCGGACCCCACGGACGTCGAGCTCGAGTACATCTCGCAGGCCCGCAGCGACCACTGCAACCACAACACCTTCCGCGGCCTGTTCCGCTACCGCGACCTCGCCGATAACCGCAGCGAGATCGTGGACAACCTCTTCAAGACCTGCATCGAGGCCCCCACCCTGGAGCTGGCTCAGCGCAAACCCTGGGTGGTCTCCGTGCTCTGGGACAATGCCGGCGCCGGACGGCTGGATGACGATACCTATTACGTGATCACCGGCGAGACCCACAACTCACCCTCCAACATGGAGGCCTACGGCGGGGCCATCACCGGCATCGTCGGCGTCTACCGCGATCCCCTGGGAACCGGCAAGGGCTCCAAGCTCGTCATGGGGGGCTGGGGCTTCTGCGTCGGCCTGCGGGACTACTGCGGCCCGCTCAAACCTCGGCTTCATCCCCGGCGTCTGCTGGACGGGGTGATCGAAGGGGTGCGCGACGGCGGGAACAAGAGCGGGATTCCCACGGCCTTCGGGCAGGTGCTGTTTCATCCCGGCTACATGGGCAAATGCCTGGTCTTCGTGACGGCGGTCGGCATCATGCCCGCCCGCATTCAGGGGCTGCCTGCTGAGAAAAAGCGCACCCGCCCCGGGGACCTCGTCGTCATGTGCGGCGGCCGGGTGGGCAAGGACGGGATTCACGGGGTCACAGCCTCCTCCGAGGTGTTCTCCGAGCACACCCCGGCCGGGCACGTGCAGATCGGCGACCCTTACACTCAGAAAAAGATGCACGATTTTCTGCTCGAGGCCCGCGACGAGGGGCTGATTCAGTTCATTACCGACAACGGCGGCGGCGGCCTCTCCTCTTCGGTCGGCGAGTCGGCGCGGTTTTCCAACGGGGCCGAGGTCGACCTGGCCCGGGTGCCGTTGAAGTACGACGGCCTCGACCCGTGGGAGATCTGGGTCTCCGAGTCTCAGGAGCGCATGACGGTGGCCATCCGGCCCGCAGACGCAGACCGGTTCATGGCCCTTTCGCGCCGGCACGCCGTCGAGAGCACGGTCATCGGCCGCTACACCGACTCCGGGAAGCTGCACCTGACCCATGCCGGAAAGGCCTGCGCCTGGGTCGACATGGATTTTCTGGAATCCGGCTTCCCGCAATGGGACTTCGACGCCGAGTGGATCCCACCCGCGCAGCGCGGGCTGAATGAACCGGTGCTGCGTGCGCCCTCCGACCTGAACCGCCTGTTGACGGACCTGCTGCAGCGGCCCAACATCTGTTCGACCGAGTGGATCACGCGCCAATACGACCACGAAGTCCAGGGGACCAGCGTCATCAAACCCCTGGTCGGCGCCGAGCGTGACGTGAACAGCGACGCCGCCGTCGTGCGGCCCGTGCTGGACTCCCGGCGCGGGCTGGCGTTTGCCCAGGCGCTGCTGCCGAGCTATTCGGCGATCGATGCCTACGCCATGGCGGCCTGCACCATCGACGAGGCCGTGCGCCGGGTTCTATCGGTGGGGGGGGACCTCGAGCATATCGGCGGGGTCGACAATTTCTGTTGGCCGAGCATCCAGCACCACCCGGAGGACAACCCCGACGGGAAATTCAAGGCGGCCCAGCTGGTGCGCGCCTGCTGGGCGCTGCGGGATATGTGCCTGGGATACGGGGTTCCGCTGCTGTCGGGCAAGGACAGCATGTATGTGGATGGGCACCTGGCCGGGCGCTATGGAGAAACGCACAAGGTCTCGGCCCCGGAGACCCTGCAGTTCGCGGCGGTCTCGGTCATTGCCGACATAGGCCGCTGCATCAGCATGGACGGCAAGGCTCCCGGCGATCTGGTGTACGTGATCGGCCTGACCCGCAACGAGCTGGGCGGATCGGAATACTACGCGCACCTGGGATACACGGGGTTGAATGTCCCGCAGGTGAAACCCGCCGAATTCATTGCGGCCTATCGGGCGCTGGCCCGAGCCGTGGACTCGGGTTGGGTCGCCTCCGCCCACGGGGTCTACCGCGGCGGGCTGGGGGTCCACCTGGCCCTGGTGGCGATGGCGGGGAACCTCGGGATCCGGGCGGACTTAGGCAAGGTCCCGGCGGCCGGCGTGGATCGCAACGACACGCTTTTGTTTTCCGAGTCCGCCGGGCGCTTCATCGTCACCGTCGATCCCGCGCGCCGCACGGAGTTCGATGATGTTTTCCGCAAACTGCCCTGCGCCTGCATCGGGGAGCTGACCAGTGAGATGGTGCTGGAGCTGGGGGGCCTGGACGGCCGCCCCGCTCTTTCGGCGGCGGTGTCTGTGCTGAAGGCGGCCTGGAAAAAGCCCTTCGGCGACCTTGTGTGAGGCGCGTGCCGGGATCGCGCGGCTGAGGGCCAACCTGAAGCGAGGGTGCAGCGATATGACAAATGTGAAGGTGCTGGTTCCGACCGGATACGGCCTCAACTGCGACCACGAAACGGCATATGCGTTCACGCGGGCGGGGGCCTCGGCCCAGCGGGTTCACATCAACGCCCTGATCGACGGGGACGCGCGGCTGGAGGATTACCACATCCTGGTCTTCATCGGCGGGTTTGGCTGGGGAGACGACCACGGCGCGGGCGTCATCCAGGCGGTGAAGATGAGAACTAGCCTGGGCGAGAGGTTGGTCGAGTTTGTATCTGCGGGGAAGCTCGTCCTGGGAATCTGCAACGGGTTCCAGGCCCTGGTGAACCTGGGGCTGCTGCCC
The DNA here is from genome assembly GCA_041736435.1 of Desulfobacterales bacterium. Lineage (GTDB taxonomy): Bacteria > Desulfobacterota > Desulfobacteria > Desulfobacterales > SpSt-501 > SpSt-501. The sequence continues at coordinate 6,368 of JBGSTS010000121.1, forward strand.
GGCTTCGACGGCGACTACCACTCGCGCTCGGTGGCCTTGGTCGGCAACGCCTGCGGCAACTTTCGCAACCAGTGGGTGCATCTGACGATCGACCCGCAATCGCCCTGTGTTTTCACACGGGGCATCCGCCGGGCGGATTTTCCCGTGCGTCACGGCGAAGGCCGGCTCTATGCCCAAGAGGCCGTCATCCGCAGACTGGGCCTGAACCATCAGATCGTCCTGCGCTATGCCCTGCCGGACGGCAGCCCGGCCGCGGGCCGTTTCCCCCACAACCCGAACGGCTCCGTGGAGGATATCGCCGGGATCTGCGACCCCACCGGGCGGGTCTTCGGCCTGATGCCGCACCCGGAAGCCTTCAACGACTGGAGCAACCACCCGGACTGGACCCGTGAGCGCGAACGCTCGCGCCGCTCGGGCAGACCCTTCCAGGCCGGGGAGACCGTCGGGGTGCGGGTCCTGAGAAACGCTGTGGACTTCATCCGCTCGGCCTGATTCACCGCATGCGCAAACTGACCGCGGTGATGGATCTTCGGGCCATCTTACGCGCTATCCTGTATCGCTTTGGAAACAGGGATTACAGCAGCGTAACCTCAATGTTTCCCGCGTGCCCATCTGCGACCTTGAATTGCCCGTTTGCCGCAGTTTCCCGTGCCTCCCGACGATAAAATTATTTTAGGATCCCTTAAAGCGAATTAATACCCTGATGCCTTGCGGCGGGCTGAATGTGGCCACCGCCGAGCACGGCCGGGCCTCTCTTTGCGGCCGGCAAGCTCATCCTTCCGTAAACAACTACTCTTGCAATTGCAGTGGGTTGGATTCTCATTTAACCGATAAGCAGGGATTTTAGCATCCTGTCGACACTAAGCGGGCGATCGGATGGCACAGGTTTTGTATCACCACCGGCAACTCAGAGTGGGAGCGTTTTATCCATGCGACGTGATTCAGGGTTTACAGCATTCGATGTGGCGGTCACGCTGGCGATCGTGGCCATCATGGCAACCTTCACCATGCCTCCGTTTTTAAGTTGGCTGTCGGCTCACCGGTTGCGCGGCTCCGCCATCAACCTCATGTCGGACATCGAAATGGCGAAGATCCGTGCCATGCGCGAAAACGCCTTTGTGGCCGTTCAGTTTTCCCCGGACGGCTACAGCATTTTCGTCGATAACGGGGACGGGGCCGGAACGGCCGGCGACTGGGAGCGCAACGGTTCGGAGCGGCTCGTTCAGGACCGGAGGCTTCCGGCCGGCGTGTCCATTCGCACGGATGAAATCACTCTGGCCGACAGCCGGGTGCGGTTTTCCGGGCGCGGCCTGCCGGCGGACCTTGCCGCCGCGGTGCTCATTCCGGTTGCAAACAAGGCCGGAAGGAAAGACGTCCGGCTGAACCGCCTGGGCCGGGTATGGATACAGTAAGGATTTAAGGAGCGGCAGGATGAGGACATATCGGACCCGGCAGGATGGTTTCACTTTCGTCGAGCTCCTGATCGCGATGGCGATCCTGGCGATCGGCATGATGGCCGCCGTCTCGATGCAGTTCAGCTCGACGCGCAACAACACCAACGGCAATATCCTCACCCAGGCCAGCATGCTCGCCAAAACCCAGCTCGAAACGCTCAAAAACCAGGACATCTTGAACCTCGTCGCCGGCACCTACCCGGATCCCAACAACCCTGTCGATCCGGACGGCCAAAACGGGGGGATCTACACACGCAGCTGGACGATTGCCAACCTGGGCACCGGCGCGCGTGAGATCACGGTCAGGGTCCAGTGGAACCGTCTCGGGAGGCCGGGAGCGGTGGAGATCTCATCCAATACCCAGGGGGGCGGGGTATGAGTGCAATTTTCAATTCACGCCGAACGCATGCCGCTGCAGCACCCGCAGCGGATTCCGCGGCCGGGTTTTCGATGGTCGAGCTGCTGCTGGTCCTCGGCACCCTGGCGATCCTCTTCGGCGCCGTCTACGCGGGGTTCGATCGGCTCAACCGCTCCTACACCGCCGAGAACGTGAAAGCCGGTTCTCAGCAGAGTGTTCGCAATGCCGTCGAAATGATGGTTCAGGATATCCGCCTGGCGGGCCTCAACCCTCTCGGAACGGCCGCGACCGGGGTTGAAGAGGCGAGCGCAACACGGCTGCGTTTTACGGCCGACGCCAATTTTGACGGAGACGTGTCGGACGATTTCGAGCACATCGCCTACGAACTCAACGGCACCGCGCTGCGCCAGACCAACCACCTGGGGACGGAGGTGCTTCTGGAGGATGTCGCTGCTCTCAACTTCCGCTATTTCGATGCCGGCGACGTCCAGATCCCGTTTCCCATCGACGATGCGGCCGAGTTGGGCGCCATTCGGTCGGTGGAAATCACCCTGAACCTCAACCGGCCCTCGGGGCGAGGGCAGACGGTTGCGCGCGAGTACACCACCCGGGTGCGCTGCCGCAACTTGTAGACGCCCAAGGTCAAGGACATCCGCATGACTCAGACGGTGAAACACATTCTCGCCAACGAAGACGGCTTCGTGCTCGGGGCCTCCATCCTGATTTCGGCCATTCTGATGCTGGCCGGGGTCCTGGCGCTGTGGACCTCCAACACCGAGATGCACGTCGTTCGCAACGAGCAGGACCTCACGCGGGAGTTTTACAGCGCCGAGGGCGGAGTGGTCGAGGCGTTGGAAAACTACGACACCGGCCGGACTGAGTGGCTCACGGACGCGTTTCTGCTGGCCGGGCCCCAGGCCGCGTTCCAAAAGGTTGAGCTGAAAGACGTGAACGATGCCCCGGTGGCGGTTCTGGAGGTGCGCTGCATCATGAACACCGGCACCCCGACCCTGCTCGAAAACGAACTCACCTCAGCGGCCAATAATTTGCCCCTCCAGCCGCATATCGCCCCGCCGCCGTCCGGATCCGGGTTCAGCCTGAAATATTTCGAGGTGCGCCGCTACGGGATCACGGCCACCTCGGCCGCCGGCAACACCCAGGTCCAGATCGGGGCCTTCAAGGTGTTCAACCGGTATTAAGCTGCTTCGCCGCTCGCAACCCAAGGAGGCTTCGGCATGAAACGATATATTCTGGCAGCCCTGCTGGCAACCGCGCTTTGCGCCGGGGCGCTGCGGGCAGACGACACCGAGATCTACGGCACGGTCACCAACCCGGACCTCGAGCCCAACGTGCTCATCATCTTCGACACCTCGGGGAGCATGTCGACGGAGGACGTTCCCGGAGATCCTTACAACCCCGGAGAGACCTATACCTGCGGCAGCTGCAGCTACTCGGCCAACGCGGTCTATTACCGGCGCTACAACAACTGGACCGGTCACTATTGGTGGGACCTCTACACGGGCAATGTGGACAACCTGGCGTGCGAGAGCATCAAGACCGCATTGCTGACCCAAGGCTACGCGCAGGGCTACATCCGCTCCACATCGTTGACCTGCGGCGGGGATGTCTACCGCCGCCTGCGCATGGGCAACTACCTCAATTACATCGCCTCCGGGGTGGGATTGTCCCAGAGCCGTATCAGTGTGGCCCAGCAGGTGCTGACCGACCTGATCGCGACCACCGAAAACGTGCGCTTCGGCTTGATGGTGTTCAATTACGAACAGGGCGGCAAACTGGTGGCCCCCTTGGACAGTGTCAACAATTCCAGCCATCGGACCGCGCTCTTGAGCGCCGTGGCCGGGGCCACCCCCAACGGCTGGACCCCGCTGGCCGAGACCCTGGCCGAGGCCGGCCTCTACTTTGCCGGGATGCCGAGTTGGTTCAACACCAGCGGGTTTCCCTCCGGGACTTACAGCGGCGGGCGCTACGTGTCGCCCATGCAGGAGCGCTGCCAGAAGAACTACGTTATCATCATGACCGACGGCGAGCCGACCAAGGACCGCGACAGCCGCCTGTGGTCGGAGGCCTACATCAACGGCGACACGATCGGAGACTACGACAACGATCATGACGGTGAGCTGGAGTTCGACAGCTTTCCCAGCGACGGGGCGGGCTACCTGGACGACGTGGCCAAGTATCTTTACGACAACGACTGCCACCCGGAATTAGGCGACGGCACCTCCTTCGACAAGCAGAACATCGTTACCTTCACGATCGGGTTCAAGACCCAGCAGACATTGCTTTACAGTACCGCCGCCAACGGCGGAGGGGAGTACTTCACCGCGGAGAACTACTCCGAGCTCAAAGAGTCCTTCACCCAGATCATGTCGAGCATCGTCGAGAAAAACGCCTGCTACGTGGCGCCGGTGGTGCCCATCAGCCGCATGAACCGGGTCTACGCCGGTGACAAGATCTACCTGGGCTTTTTCAAGCCGCAGCAGAGCGGCCGCTGGATCGGCAACACCAAGCGCTACCGGCTGGACAGCGGCGGCCTGCTCTACGATGTCTTCAACCATGAGGCCACGACCGCCGACGGGTTGATCAAGGACAACGCCCAATCCTGGTGGACGAGTTTAGGCTACGACGGGCCGGCGGTGGAAAAGGGCGGAGCGGCAGAGGTTCTCAATCTTCTCATCGACGGCGGCGGCACCCGCCATGTCTACACCTACGCCGGGACGGCCAACAAAACCCTGACCCATGCCGACAACACCTTCGTCTCCACCAACACCCTCATTACCGATGCCATGCTGGGAGTCGATTCCACCCAGCGCCAAGCCCTGTTCGATACCGTGCGCGAGGGCGGATTCGGGGACATCATTCACTCCGAGCCGGCGGTGGTGGCCTACCTGGGCCCGGATGGGCTGCCCGCGACCGCGGACGACAAGACCGTGATCTACGTGGGCGCCAACGACGGGCTGCTGCACTGCTTCGACGACGACACCGGCGAGGAGCTTTGGAGCTTCGTACCGCCGGAGCACCTCAGCCGGTTGAAGCGGCTGAACGACGCCGATCATGACTATTTCGTGGACGGCTCCCCGACCGTGCACTACGGCAGCGGCGACCAGAAGATCCTCGTCATCGGCTCACGCCGGGGAGGGAACGCCTACGTTGCGTTGGATGTTTCCAGTTACAGCGCGCCGGTCTATCTTTACGGCCTCGGCCCGGACACGCTGGGGCCTTCACCCACCGATTACGAACGGCTGGGCCAGTCCTGGAGCCGGCCGGACAAGGCCGTCATCGCCACCGGCTCGACGATCACCGTGGACGGCTGCAACGTGAACGTTGCGGTCGGCACGGCCGATGCGCTGTTGTTCGGCGGCGGCTACGACAACAACCAGGACCTGGTGCCGCCATCAGCCCAGGACAGCGTTGGCCGGGCCATGTTCGGCGTGAACACAGCCACCGGTGCGCTGATCAGCGGGTTGAAACTCACCCCGGCCACACATCCGTCGCTGGGGATGACCCACTCGGTTGTCGATGTCGCCGGGTTTGACCACGACGGGGACGGCATCGTCAGCCGGGTCTATTTCGGAGACTTGGGCGGCAATGTCTTCGCCCTGAAGGACGACCAGATGCAGGCCTTCAGCCCCTGCCCGCCGGCGGTGATCACCAAGCCGGTCGTAGACGGGGCCTGGTCCGGCATCAAGCTCTTCAATGCCTCGGCGGACGGGGTTCAGCGCAAAATCATGTATGCCCCGGATGCAGTGGCGGAAAAATACCCGCCCGGCGTGCACGGCGAGTACATCTTCTTCGGCACCGGCGACCGGGAAAACCCGGGCAATCGCACAGTGGTCAACCGGTTTTATGCAATCAAGAACGACTGGACCGCAACCAGCACGCTCACGGAATCCAATTTGGTGAAAGTAACGAGCAACTTGATCCAGCTCGGCACCTCCACGGAGCAGCAGCAGGTCAGAACCAGTCTGGAAACCGCCAAAGGCTGGTATATAGAACTTGAAAACCCGGGCGAAAAAGTCGTCGCTTCGCCACGGGTCTATGGCGGGGTGGTCTACTTTACCACCTACACCCCCTCGGATGATTCCGGCATCGACCCGTCGGATCCCTGTGCGGCGTCCACCGTGCGCGGGACGGGACGCCTGTATGCCGTTCACTACAAGACCGGTGCCGCCGTGCACGAGTTCAGCACGGAGGCCGAGACGGACAACTCCGGCAACCCCGTCAGCTTAGGCAAGAAAGACCGGTCATTTGCAGTGGGCACCGCCATCCCCTCGGCGCCTGTCATTGCCATCCTGGGCGGCGGGGCGCGTCTTTTCATCGGGGTCGAAGGCGGTATCGTCAGCCTTCCGGTCATCGCCATTCAAGACATGTACCGCTACTACTGGAACCAGGTTTTTTGATCCGATCGGAGGGACAGCCATGAGCATGGGACACCTAGTGCGTTTTTTGACCGTTTGCGCGGTTCTCTCGACCGGTTGTCTGGTGGTGGGTGCGGCGGAGGCCGCCCCCGAAAAAGAAACCGCCTTGACGTCCGGCCTCCTGACATCGCTAAACCCGGACGAATGTGAACCGTTTCAGGCTCGGACCCTGATCATGGAAGTTCACCGTGAAAAAGGCACGCTGGTCGTGGCGGAGCGTGAAATCCACGCGCTCGACACCGTGGTCAACGGCAAGCCGCTGAAAACCGAATTTCTCGGCCAGGACGGCAAGCCGGAAGGGGTTGGCGCATTTCGTGTCGGCCAGTACGTGAATGTCGAGGGGTTTTTGCATCCCGATGGCACCGTAGCGGCGCTGGTGGTTCAAAAAATCACCAAGCCCCCGGCGACGAAATTCGTTTACCGGCCGGTTGCCGAAAGCGCTAAAAAGGCAGGACTAAAAAATCAGCGCCGCTCCGGTAAGGTGTCCGGGGTTCGGTAAAAGGGCGCGAGGGCCCTCAAAAAAGCTTTTACAGGGTTTAAAAACTTTTATGGCGGCCGGTGAAGAAGATCGCTCGGAGCTCTCCTCACCGGCCCTTTATTTTGGATGGCGCCTGCAGGGTTGGGGGTGATAATTATTTTATATAACTCTACTAATTTCTTAAAATGAGTTTTCTATCTGAGGCTGCCTGGGCACTGGGAGGCAGGTCTCCGGCAAATGGCACCTGTTTTGCATCTAGAAGTTATCGATGAATCGTTGATGACACGAGGTGACAATCATGATTCGCCGAAATACCGGATTCAGTCTCCATGAGCTTATGGTGATCATCGGCATCATCGCCATCATGGCGGCCGTCGCCATGCCGAACCTGATCGGATGGCTGCCCAGGTACCGGCTGGGCACGGCCGCACGCGAGGTGATGGGGGCCATGGAGCATGCCCGCATGACGGCCATCCGGCGCAATGCCGACGTCGTCGTCGCGTTTGACTACGCCGCAAACTCCTACCGAACGACGCTGGAGGGCGGCACGGTCAAGGCCGGGGCGCTGCCGGCCGGAGTCGATCTGAAGGAGCCCTCCTCTGGATCCCTGGGGGCTGTTTTCCGTTTCAACAGCCAGGGGATGCCGGTGGATGCATCCGGGAACGCTACCGCCGGCAGGGTGGTTCTCGCCGCCGGCGAGCGCGTGCCGGAGAAGTCTATCCGCGTCAATGCCGGCGGGAACGTGAGAATCCAGACCAATTGATCAACGTCAAAATTGCAGACAGCGGATGACCATCATGCAAACGCATCGATCCAAACCGTCACACAACTCAAACGGGTTCAGCCTGGTCGAATTGATGGTCACCCTGGTGATCAGTTCGATCGCGCTGGCGGGAATCTACGGTGTCTACCGGGCCCAGCTCAAGTCCCACGTCACCCAGAATGCGGTGGTGGATATCCAGCAGAACCTTCGCAACTCCCTCTATATCCTCCAGCGATCCATCCGTATGGCCGGTTTCGACCCTACGCTCAGCGTGCGGTCCACCGCACCGGAGCAACTGGGAGTTATGTTGGATTTCAGCGCATTCGGCTCGCCGCATGATGCATCGGGGGCCTCCAGCGGGGCCGGCAGCATCGCCTTCACCGTGGACGCGAACGGCGATCACATCGACGGCGTGACCGAGCTGCCGGTCGCCGGCGCTGGGGCTATCGAGGCGGTGGACGCCGAGCTGGTCGCCTTTCGGCTCTCCGGCTCAACCCTTCAGAAATACCGGCCGAGCAACGGGGATTGGTTGGATGTCTCGGATAACATCGACGCGTTGGCCTTCGAATATCTGGACGAGACCGGTAGTGTGATCGTGCTTCCTCTCACGGCTGCGACCGCAAGAGACGTGCGCTCGGTGCGGGTCTCGATCTCAGCCCAATCCGTCCAGGAACTGACCGTGCTGGCCGAAGACAAGCCGAACACGATTCTATCCGCGGTGGTCAGGATCCGCAACAGCACGCTGTAGGCAGGAGGCACTGAAGATGGAAAGGGTGACGAAGCAGGATACCACGCGACACGGGTCGCCCAGGGGTTTCACCCTGATCGAAGTCATGGTTGCACTTGCCATATTTTCCGTGGGTTTGTTGGCCATTTTCAGCATGCACATCTCCTCGATCCGGGGCAATGCCCTGGCCCGCGGGGTGACGGAGAACGCCACGGTGGCGGCTGGAAAAGTAGAACAGCTGATGGCGCTGCCGTATGACGACTCCGAACTCGATCCGGCGTTGTCGCATCAGGAGGCCGGGGCGTCCGGTTACCACTCCATCACGTGGCAGGTGCAAGAGGACTGCCTCGGGGTGGATTTCAGCGGGCACAAATGTGTTCAGGTGCAGGTGTCCTCGACCGTGAACGGAAGTACGACAAAAGAGGTTCGCATCGACTTCGTCAAGGCCAATTTCCTCTAAGCGGCTATAAGGATAGATCCATGAAAACGATACGGATGACACCCTTGGGCAACGAGAACGGGTCGGTGATTGTCATCGCCATGATCATGCTTGTGCTTTTGACCTTGATCGGGATATCGAGCACCACGACCAGCACCACGGAAGTCCAGATCGCAACCAACAACCAGACGTACCAAGTCGAGTTCTACCTGGCGGACAGCGCCTGGCGTCAAGGCGCCATCTGGTTGGAAAACCTGGCGCAACCCCCCAGCTGGGTCAACACCGACGCCGATGACACCACGGTCAAGAATTTCGGCAACGGCACGGTGTCTGATGCCGAGACAAGCGACCTGGTAAGTCTGACACCGGACAACAGTACTCTCAGCCAGTATTCGCTGCCCTACTGGTACCGGGTGGCGAATTTGGAGCCCACCCTGATCCCCGGCGCGGTGGGCGGCATGCAAGGCAATGAAAAGGGATTCGAGCGCTTCTACTACGCCATTACCTCCAATGCCAACACCGCCCAACAGATCGACACTCGCGTCTCGAAGATTTACAAGGTGGGGTATTAACCGTAGGAATTGACAAGGGGATTGTCGTTTTCTTCGAGAAGCAGGCGCCTTGCCCGTTGAAAAAAGGCGCCTGCTTTGCGTTCAGGAAACCCTCGAGGTGGGAGAGATCCTCCTCATCCGCTCCGCCACGGCGGGATTGCGGGGTGTTCGCACTTCAATCGTATCCCGCCTTTGGCGGGAGCCCGACGCCGAACGGTTGCAGCTACCTCGACCCGCGAAACATCCGGGCTTAAGTGGATCGGCAGCTTTGAGTAACCAGGAGAGTGTTGGGGTGATGCCGATTGCCGTCAGCACAATTAAAAAGGCGCGCCCGCACAACGAGGGCGCGCCTTGTTAATTGCTCGATCAGCGTGCTTGCAGGGGGGTCCGGATGCGCGCGCCGGTGTAGAATTCCACCTTGGAGTCGGTCACCATCACCGTGGAGTTGTTCTCTTCCACGTGCATGACGACCAGGTCTCCCAAATCCACGGGGATCGATATTTTTTGCTCAGCCCCTTTCGGGCCGGCCATTTTTTCGTCGCGGCGGTAAACGCTGTAAACCTGTCCCTCACGGATCCCGTGAGCCCTGCCCCGGTCAATGAAAACGGTGTGAAACTGGCCGAACACGCTGACAGGCTCTTCCACCTCGAAAATGGTACCGTCGATGCCGGCCGGGCTCGGTTCATATCTGATTTCAGGCGAGCGCGGGACGAAGGGCATCAATTTGTCCGAAATCTTCATGTAGCGGCGGTAGCTGCGAACGATTTCGCCGACGGCATGGTCTGCCTCGCTCTGGAGGACCTTCACGACACCGAGCAGAAGGTGTTGGATGCCGATGTAGGCGTGGGTGGCCTTGTCGTTAATCGGGTCGAGGGTCCGATACACGGTGAAGAGCTGTCCAGGGGCAAGGGCGGCGGCGCCTTCGGGTTTGAGATAGACGATATCCCCTTCTGCGAGCAGCTCCCGTTTTCTGTCGCGAGCATCGAAGATCACGGCCGTGGGGGGCACGGGCTCTTTGCGGATGAACCCCACCCGGTCCACCATGGAATAGTGAAAATGAACATGCTGGGTAAGGGGCTTGTCCTCCCATGTTTCCGTGGCGGCCGGTACGCCCTTTTTGCGCGCCAACCGGATTTTCTGCCCGGGGTAGATGAGGTGCGGGTTGGCAATGGCGTCGGCATTTTCCGTCCAGAGCTGCGGCCAGACCCAGGGGCTGTCGGCAAACCGCCGGGAAAGGTCCCAGAGGGTGTCGCCCTTTTGAACCGTGTAATAGTAGCCGTTTTCCAGGGGTCCACGGCCCGTGTCGGCGGAAGCCCACCCGGATAGGGCCAGGGCCAGAACACAGATGATGCCGGCCGTGAAAAGATGATTGCAGTTAGGTTGTCGACGCATAGGAGACTCCGCTCGCCTTTGGTTAAAGATGTGATCCCGAAAAACCCATCGTGTGACGCGGGCACCGGACGGATATCCGACGGCTGAAAAAAAGATGCCGTGGCGCTGAAATCCTGCTTTTGTATACTCTCTATTTTATCCGAAACAGGCCTAAAAGGCAAATTTGGGCGAGGGACAAAAAAGCCCCTGGGCGCGGGGTGCGCCGCAGGGGCATTACGAATTTACCTACGATGAAGCGGGTTGTTGGGAGAGGGGGTTACATCATACCGCCCATACCGCCCATGCCGCCCATGCCGCCCATGCCGCCGCCACCGCCGCCCGGCATCGGGTGGTCGCCCTTTTCATCAGGCTTTTCGGCCACCATGGCCTCGGTGGTCAGCATCAAACCTGCCACGGATGCGGCATTTTGCAAGGCGAGGCGCACAACCTTGGTGGGGTCGATCACACCGGCCTGCATCAGGTCCTCGTAGTCATTCTTGTCGGCATTGTAGCCGAACGAGCCCTTGCCGGATTTGACCTTTTCGATCACCACCGAGCCTTCCACACCGGCGTTGTTTGCAATCTGGCGCAGCGGTTCTTCGATGGCCCGGGCCACGACGCGGATGCCCAGCTTCTGTTCTCCCTTGACTTTCAACTTGTCCAGCGCCTCGAGACAGCGGACGAGGGCCACACCGCCTCCGGGGACAACCCCTTCCTCCACCGCGGCCCGGGTGGCATTCAGGGCGTCTTCCACGCGAGCCTTTTTCTCCTTCATTTCGGTCTCGGTTGCGGCACCGACATTGATCACCGCCACCCCGCCGATCAGCTTGGCCAAACGCTCCTGGAGCTTCTCGCGGTCGTAGTCGGAGGTGGTTTCGTCGATCTGGGCCCGGATCTGTTTCACGCGACCCTCGAGGGACTGGCGGGATCCGGCACCGTCGACAATGGTGGTGTTGTCCTTGTCGACCGTGATGCGCTTGGCGCGGCCGAGATCCTGAATGGTGATGTTCTCCAGCTTGATTCCGAGATCCTCGGAGACCATCTGCCCACCCGTCAGGATGGCAATGTCCTCCAGCATGGCCTTGCGGCGGTCCCCGAAACCCGGCGCCTTGACGGCCACGACCTGCAGCGTGCCGCGCAGCTTGTTCACGACCAGTGTGGCCAGCGCCTCGCCTTCGACATCCTCGGAGATGATGAGCAGCGGTTTGCCCATCTTGGCGACCTTTTCCAGGATCGGAAGCAGGTCCTTCATGTTGCTGAGTTTCTTCTCGTTGATAAGAATGTAGGGGCTGTCCAGCGAACAGACCATTTTTTCAGGGTCGGTGATGAAATAGGGGGAGAGGTACCCGCGGTCGAACTGCATGCCCTCGACCACCTCCAGGGTGGTTTCCATCCCCTTGGCCTCTTCGACGGTGATGACTCCTTCCTTGCCGACCTTGTTCATGGCCTCGGCGATGATGTTGCCGATGGTCTCGTCGTTGTTGGCCGAGATGGTCCCCACCTGGGCGATTTCACGCTGATCCTTGGTGGGCTTGCTCATGCCGGTGAGTTCTTTCACGATGGCCTCAACGGCCTTTTCGATGCCGCGCTTGATGGCCATGGGGTTGTTTCCGGCTGCCACCAGTTTCTGGCCTTCCTCGTAGATGGAGCGTGCCAGAACGGTAGCCGTGGTGGTGCCGTCCCCGGCCATGTCGCTGGTCTTGCTCGCCACCTCTTTAACCATCTGGGCGCCCATATTCTCGAACTTGTCTTCCAGTTCAATTTCCTTGGCGACCGTGACACCGTCTTTGGTCACCGTGGGCGACCCCCAGCTTTTGTCGATGACCACGTTGCGGCCTTTGGGACCGAGAGTCACGACGACGGCATCGGCGAGTGTTCTGACCCCGTTGAGCATCGACTCACGGGCTTTCATGCTGTATTTGATGAGTTTTGCTGCCATGGTTCGTTTCCTCCTTATTCGATGATGCCGAGCACGTCGTCTTCGCGCAGGATGAGATACTCTTCGCCCTCGATCTTGACTTCAGTGCCGGAATATTTGCCAAACAAAATTCGATCGCCTTTTTTAACCTCCAGCGCGACGCGTTTGCCGTCCTCGCCGATTTTGCCATTGCCAACAGCGGTCACCTTGCCTTCGACCGGCTTTTCCTTGGCGGTGTCAGGGATGATGATGCCGCCTTTGGTGGTTTTTTCCTCCTCGATCCTCTGGACCAGAATGCGGTCTTGCAGCGGTCTTAGCTTCATAAGACTCTTTCTCCTTCGTTTTGTTTTAGGTTTCCGATGGTGTACCGGTTAGATTCGATCCTTGCAGGAAGGCTGCGTTCCGGTAAATAAGGTCAGGTCCGAAACAGGCTTTGTTTTTCACCCCCTTTCGTGGTCTCAAAGTTGAAAATAAATCAATATTAGGTAGTTATATGGATTCCCGAATGAGTACTTCTGTGAGTTGTCCTCTGTTGTCGTCGAACTCATCTTGAGCAGTTGTAGGCGTTTAGCGCGCGAATGAGGTTTCGGAACTCATGAGGCGGTATCCGATGCAGTGCTTGGCTTTTCCGATGCGGGCGTGCTATCGCCGGCGGAGGTTTCCGCTTTCTTGGATTTGGGCGGGCTTGAGGATGATTTATGGGCGTAATCCGTTGCGTACCATCCCGAGCCTTTTAAATGAAACGAGCTGTGTGAAATGAGGCGCTGAAGTTTCCCGGAACAGTGTTTGCATTTGGAAAGGGGCTTGTCTGAAAAATGCTGAAAGGCCTCTTCAACCTTACCGCATTTGTTGCACTCGTACTCGTAAATCGGCATACGCTGACCTCCGGTAGGATCCTCAAAGTTCGGGGTTAATATAACTACAACAGCTCTCTTGTCAAGGAGTGCAATCGATTTTTTCACATACCGCCCGCCAATCCTTGAAAAAGTCGAGCACCTCGGGCAGCCCCCGGAGCCTGACCGCATTTAAAATTTCGTGCGTGCGGTCGTGCACGCGCATCTCTTCCGCCAGCCGCTCGTCCGGCGACGCATCGAAGCCCTGCAAAAAGCGGCTGAAGCGCACGATATGAACCAGTTCATGGGTGGTGATGTACACGGCAAACGGGAGCAGCTCCAGGTCGGTGCGGCGGTTCAGGGTCTCCGCGATGGTGTGGTCCTGCAGGCAGATCTTGTAGAAGTCGTAGGTTGCCGAACCCAGACTGGCCTTCCGGGGCTGGCCCTTGTATCGAATGATCTGGGCGAAGGGACCGTCGATGATCTCGCCGGGCTCGAGTTCGGCCATGGTCTTGAGGTCATATTTCGGCCTCAGCCATTGGCTGGCCGACATCTTGTAGTGGTTGCTGACGAGCTCTTCGGCGATCCCGGCGGCCTGTGTGATGCTGATAAGCTGCGCCGGAGTGAAGGCCGCCCTGGGCCGCGGCCGGGGATCATCCTGCCTTGCCATCGATGGTTGCCCTCTGCGCGTCATCCTTTTGGGTGGTAAACCCCGTCACCAGCAAGGACAGGGCGTCGGCCAGTGCGCGGCGGCTGGCGGCATCGTTTTCAACGAAACGGATTCCCATTCCCCGGTTGATGATCGTTTCAGTGGACACATTCGCATTGGACCAGACCACTTCGGCGTTGAGGGTGATAGTGGTACGTTCCGGCACCGCGATGTTGATTTGAAACCGTTCGGAAAGCGCCAATGGCGCCGGGCACACCACAAACGCACCCCCTTGGCTGATGTCCCTCAACTGCGCGGTCAACGGGCCCTGAGGGGTCGGGATGAAGGCAGGCCAGGAGACGCTCAGGCGCGGGTGAGTGCGTTTTTCATCCCAGGGGCCGCGCGGGGTGGATACCGCCGCCGGCTTGGCGGAAACCTCGGATCCGACGCGCTTTTTAAGATAGACGCTGACGAACCAAAAGAGCACCAGCCCGACGAAAATGGCCCCGCCGATCGCGATGCTGAAAATGACGATGGTGTTGATGTTTTCCATAAGCTCCTGCTCCTGGGCCAGGCCTTCCATCGGAACGGTTGCTGAAGCGCCATCACACTTCCTGAATGCTTATAGCAAAAACAAAGCCGGATTCCAACTTTTCCGTTGTAAAGCGCGTCAACATTCGTCGCATGGCGGGGGCGGACGTTCCGGCGCCTATGACGGCCCGGATATGGATCGATGCCAAAAAGGCATGGACAGAGGGCGGCAACTATGCTAAACGCGGACGTTACGCCGAAAAGCGATCGAGGTGAGGGGAGGTGATGGATTGGGCAGCATTATCAAAAAGCGCAGAAAAAAGATGAGAAAGCACAAGCACAAGAAATTGCTGGCGAAGACTCGCCATCAGCGTCGAAGCAAGTAAGAAAGCTGCCGGCCGCATCCGGGCCGGTCTGCTTACGTATAAAAACAGCCCCCGGCGCTGTTCGGCCCCGGGGGCTGTTTTCCTCGAGACGGGTTACTTGGGCAGCCCGCTTTTGAAGTACTTCAGCAGATCCGAGCTGGTCGAGAGCACGGCCGAGCTGCTGTCGTTCAGGGAGGTGGTGTAAAGCTCGAGGGTCTCCAGGAAGGTGTAGAACTCCGGATCGACCCCGTAGGCGGCGGCGTAGATCTGGATCGCTTCGGCGTCCGCCTTGCCTTTGAGCTCTTCGGCGGTGCGGAACGCCTCCGAGGTGATCCGCAGCAGATCGCGCTCTTTCTGGCCCAGAATCTTCTGGGCCTCGCCGCGACCCTCGGAGCGGAATTTTTCGGCGATCTGCTTGCGCTCCGCGATCATGCGGTTGAAGACCGACTTCTGGACCTCTTCCACGTAGTTGATGCTCTTGATCTTCACATCCACCAGCTCGATGCCGAACTGGGCCACTTTGGGCTGGGCCTCCTCGAGGATGTTCCGGGTGATGAGCTCGCGTCCGAGCGCTTGGCGGGTTATGAGAGCCTTCTTGGACAGACCCCCTTCCGATGCGTCCATGCCTTCTTCGGTCTCCAGCTCGCGATTGGACTTGCGCACGGCATCGATCAGCTGGTTGGAGGTGATGGCGTTGCGCACGGCCGGGTCGATGATGTCGTTCAGCCGGCCGAGGGCGTTTGTATGGTTGTTGACCGTCTGGAAGAACTTGACCGGGTCCACGATCTTCCAGCGCGCGAAGGCGTCCACCCAGATGAAGGTCTTGTCCAGGGTGGGGATTTGACCCGGGTCGCCGTCCCACTCCAGCAGGTTCTTTTTGAAGACGTGTATATTCTGGACGAAGGGCAGCTTGAACTTCAGCCCCGGCTCTTTGACGGGTTCGCCCACGATCCGGCCAAACTGGGTGACGACCACCTGTTCGATCTCAGAGACGGTGTAGATCGAGTTGAAAAGGAGGAAGCCCAGGGCGATGACGACGACGATGAGAGATGTCTTGATTTTCATTTTTCCTTGACCGCCGGATTCATGAGGTTAAGTAAGGGCAGCGCGCTCTTCTGGTCCGGGTCGACGATATAGATCGGGCCCATGTTCTGGAGCACTGTGCGCATCTTTTCCAGGTAAAGGCGCCGGGCGGTGACGTCCTTGGCTTTGCGGTACTCTTCATAAACCTGACTGAAGCGGGACGCATCACCCTGGGCGCGGTTGACGCGGTTCAGTGCGTAACCCTCGGCTTCGCGAATGGTCCGGTCGGCCGCACCGCGGGCGGCCGGGATGGCCTTGTTGTACTCCTCGTTGGCCTGGTAGATGGTCTGCTCCCTCTCCTGGGTCGCCTGGTTGACTTCGTTGAAGGAGGGCTGGACGGGGACCGGCACGTTGGTGCGCTTGAGCTCGACCGTGACGATGTGAACGCCGGCCTCCGCGAGGTCCAGCTCGCGCTGCAAGAGCTCGCGGGCCTCGTTGGCGATCTCGCCGCGTTTGCTGATGACCTCGTTGATGCTGCGGTCGCCGACGACGAGGCGCATGACGGCCTCGGACATGTCGTTCAGCAGGCGCCGGACGTCGTTGACTTTGAAGAGGAAATTATAGGGGTCCTTGATGCGGTACTGTACGATCCAGGGCACCAATCCGACGTTCAGGTCCCCGGTGAGCATGAGGCTTACGTTGCCCGGATCGCCCCCGGGGCGCGCCCGCGCACGAAAATCCACTTCGGCGGCCTGTCCTCCGAACTCCTCCGTCCGCACCGCCTTGACGTTCACCTTGTTGACGGTGTCGATGCCCAACGGCAGCTTGAAGTTCAGCCCCGGCTGCGTGGTTTCGATGTAGCGGCCGAAGCGCTGGACTACCCCGACCTCATCCTGGTTGACGGTATAGAAGGCGGTTGCCGCCACCAACAGGGCTATCAGCACGACGATGACCATCGGGCCCCCCGGCAGCTTGAATTTCTTCAAGCCCTGCATGATGTCGTCCACCTGGGGGGGCATGCCCCCGCGGCCGCCTTGCTGTTGTTTCAGTTTTTCCCAGTCCCAGCTCATTGTGTGTTCCATGCTCCCTGTTGACGGGGTGATGCGCCGTTTGCGCCGAAGATCCTTTTAAGTTGATGGGGCTTCAGAATTGAGGATGCGTTCAACCGGTGAGGGACTAACGTATGGTAATCCCATTCCTAAGTCAAGCGAAATCGTAAACGCAAAATGTTAACATAAACTAACCGAACTCCTGCGGGCGAAGCGGGCTCTGTGGGGTTCAGGCGAATCCCTCGGGTGAACCCGCGGTTGACGTATCGACCCGGCGGGGCCATAATGAAACCATGCACGAAAAGAACGACCATCCGGGGTTGGTCCCCATCGCCACCGTGCTCTCCGGGCTGCTGGCGCGCCTGCGGCCGGAGGCCGGGACGGGCATGCTGGACGTCTGGAAGGAGTGGGACCGGGTCGTCGGTGCGGAGACCGCCCGCAACGCGCGCCCGGCGGCCTTCAAAGGCTCGATCCTGCTGGTGCACGTCAGCAGCCCCGTCTGGATCCACCACCTGCAGTTTGTGAGAGCGGACCTCATATCCCGGCTGAACGCCGCACTCGGCCGCCGGCGGGTGACCGACATCAAATTCAAAGTGAGCGCTTTCTGATCGCTCAGCTGCACCTTACGGAATCCATGACACAGAAGGATTCGACTGCCGATTTTACGGCCGACACATTTCTGAACGGCCGCCTGCGGGTGGCGCAGAACCGTTTGGGATACCGGTTTTCCATCGATGCCGTGCTCCTGGCCCATTTCGTGAGCTTGTGCGGAACCGAGCGCGTGCTAGACCTGGGCACGGGCTGCGGGATTATCCCGCTGATCCTGGCCTATCGCTACCCTCGGCTGCGGGTCTGGGGGGTCGAACTTCAGCCGGGCCTGGCGGCCATGGCCTCTGCCAACGCCCGCTCCAACCGCATGGACGACCGGGTCACGATTCTTCAAAACGACATGCGGCGACTTTCTCCGGCCATGACCAAGGGCGACATGGACGTGGTCATCTGCAACCCTCCCTTTCGCCGCGCAGGCGCCGGGCGGCTCAATTCGAGCGCGCAGCGCGCCGTGGCGCGGCATGAGATCAATATCGGCTTGCCGGAGATTCTGAAGGTCTCCCGGCGGATGCTGAAAACCCGCGGCCGCCTGGTGATCGTCCAGGCCGCCGAGCGCCTGGGGGAGCTCATCGGGCACCTGTGCGATCTCGGCATCGAGCCCAAGCGCCTGCGGACGGTGCATGCCGACATCGGCGGCGACGCCAAAATGGTCCTGGTGGAGGGGCGCCCGGGATCCCGCACGGGAATGAAAATCCTGCCGCCGCTTTGCCTCAACGAGGGTGGTTCGGTTTCCGCAGAGGTTCGCAACATGCTGCTGCCATGAGGCGATTTTGGCCTTTGGGGTCTGCTTGACAAAACCGGGGGTGAATGATAGAAAAACCGATTGTCGCTTGTGGGGTTCTGGAGAGGTGGCCGAGCGGTTGAAGGCGCCGCTCTCGAAAAGCGGTATCCTGTCAAAAACGGGATCGTGGGTTCAAATCCCACCCTCTCCGCCATCTTTTCCGGAAGGCGTCGACGCGCAGCGGGCCCGGCGCAGGTCCGGCGGCCCACGAATCCGGCGACAGGCTTTGCCCCGCAGCGCCAATCCGCGGAGAGATGTCCGAGCTGGCCGAAGGAACACGACTGGAAATCGTGTGTGCCGCTAATACCGGCACCGTGGGTTCGAATCCCACTCTCTCCGCCATTAACTTATTGTAATCATTGTATATTTTTAGGTCGAGGGGGTACAAATGAGGTGCAAATGGAATGCAAATCGCCTCGCCCCTCGACCGCTGTTTGCTGACCCAATTTAGCGCCCTCATTTTGCCCTCTGCCTGATTCTTTTTTCTGCGCAGCCGCCTTATATTTTGCCATGCGGTTTTACCTTCCCGCTCGATCTCGGTTGGTTCGTTTTTGCCGATGTGGTATAAGAACTACATTGGTAGGAGGATTGCGATATGAAACTGGACCGCATCACAATAGACCCTGAAAAAATGAACGGGCAGCCGTGCCTCCGAAATATGCGCCTGACCGTCAAGCGTGTTGTGGAGCTGGCGGCGCTGTATCCCAACCGCGAGGATCTACTGCAAGAGTACCCCGAGCTTGAGGATGAGGATATCCGTCAAGCGCTCACCTATGTGGCCACCTACCTGGACGACCGCATTGTCGAGCTGCCCTTGAAACATGAAACTGCTGCTTGACCAAGGGCTGCCCCGATCGGCTGCACTGCTGCTGAGAGAAGGCGGGATCGACACGCTGCACGTAGGCGAGATCGGCCTTGCGGCAGCTACCGACAATGAAATCCTGCAGAGGGGACGACAGGAGGAGCGTGTGGTTGTCACACTGGACGCCGACTTTCATGCGCTGCTTGCATTTTCGAAGGCTGTCTCTCCTTCGGTGATCCGCATACGAATCGAGGGATTGACGGGGCCGATGGCGGCGAACGTGATAAGAGAGGCGGTCTTGCGCAGCAAAGAAGATCTGGCCAAAGGTGCTCTTGTGACGGTGCAGCCCGGCCGGATTCGAATCAGACGACTGCCGCTTTCAGCTTAGAAAATCCGCTGGCGTTTCCTGCGATCGAAAGTGCGCGTCACTTCATCGCCCGCACGTTGTCCACTACCTTCTTCAAAACCCCCATGTCGGGCTCGGCGTAATGCTTCTTCGTGACCGCCACGTTGGAATGGCGTAGGAGCGCGCTTATCTGGTTCATATCGACGCCCGCCTTCGACAGGGCCATCCCAAGCGAGTGCCTGCCCGCGTTGTTCAGCGGAAAATATCCGACCCCCGCCTTTTTGCAGGCCGCGTTCCAGATGTCGTAGATGTTTTTCTTGTAGACCCGCCCGGTGTCCGGGTTGATGAAGACATAGGGCGTGAGATTTTGGCCGGCCGCCTCGATGGCAAGCCGCGCCCCCTCTGTGAGCGGCACGGCTTCCTCGCGGCTCTGCTTTACGATCTGCCAGGCCTCCCCTCCGTCCGCGCTTGGCGCGAACGTTCCGGCGATGACGATACAGTCACGCTTCACGTCTACTTTTCGCAATGCGCGGGCCTCAGAGACCCTGCAGCCGGTTGCAAACAAAAAGGCATAGATAGGGCCGGTGCCTCGTCGGGATCTTCTCCAGAACGGCCTGCTGAGTCTCTGCGTCGAGGTATTTGATCTTCTTTTGTTCGATCTTGATGGGGATATAAAGGGCGGACGAAAAGTGAGACGTTAGAAAGGCGGTTGAAAACTGTGACACCCTGAGACGGACTTCTCCGAATGGCGGAAGATCGACCGATGGTCTGATCTTTTTATTAAGATGCCATTTGGGAGGAGGGAAAGGG
>JBGSTS010000241.1:0-8883 GCA_041736435.1 Desulfobacterales bacterium
GGATGTGGCCTTTCGCCTGGGCCCGCGACTGAACGCCGCCGGCCGCATCGGCCATGGCGGTCTGGCCGTTGAGCTGCTGACCGCGGAGCGCATGGACCACGCCCGCAACCTGGCCCAACAGCTCAACGCCCTGAACACCCAGCGCCAGCAGCTTGAAAAGCTGGTTCTGAAGGAGATCGACACCCTGATCGGCAGTCGGCCGGACCTGCTGGAGCGCCGCAGTCTGGTGTTTGCCGGAAACGGGTGGCACGAGGGCGTGATCGGAGTGGTCGCCTCGCGGATCGTGGAACGCTACTACCGCCCGGTGGTGGTGATTGCCTTGAACGGCAGCCATGGTCGCGGATCGGCCCGGGGTATCCCCGGCATGGACCTCTACGCCTGCCTCGCCGCCTGCGAGGATAGGCTGGAGGAGCTGGGCGGGCATCCTCAGGCGGCCGGGCTCCGGATTGCAGCCGACCAGGTCCCGGCCTTCCAGGCGGCCTTCGAGGAGAGCGTGGGCCGGACCTGCCGCCCGGAGCTCTTTACGCCGGTTCTGCCCATCGATGCCGTGCTGAGCTTGAACGACATCTCCGATAAACTGGTCGACCAACTGGAGTCACTGATGCCCTATGGGGCCGGCAACCCGGAGCCGCTTTTTCTGGCCCGGGATGTTCTCGTCGTGTCATCCGCGCGGGTCGGAACCGGCCATCGCCGCCTGCTCCTGCGCCAGGCGTCATCGCCCGGCGGCCCCTGCCTCCGAGCCATTCAGTTCAATGCCGCCCTGGAGGACGAGGAGCCCGCCCGTTTCGAGTGCATGGCCTTCAACCTGCGCTGGAACCACTGGAACGGCAGCCGCCGTCTGCAGGCGGTGGTCGTAAGCACGCAGCCGGCCCACTCGGCCTGTAGGGCATGCTGAAACGAACTCTAAAAAAAGATAGGATTTCTTCTTTTTTTGCTTGAAAATCATTCGACTTGCCCCTATGATGCTCTGTCAAGCATGCGCTGACTATTCGCCTTAAGCAAAGGAAATGAACCATGGGAAAGGTCTTCCGACCGAGCACGCGCGAGTCCTCCATTCTGTCGAAAATCGAGTCGTCCAAAGAGCACAAGCGGCGCTTGGCTATCGGGGGGATCAGGGACTGTGCCGAATCGCTCTCCAATGCCATCGCCATGAAGCTGGTGGAAAATCACCTGGTGGAAACGAGCAACAAGAACTCGCTCGAAGAGCAGATCAAGTCGTGTCTCGAAAAACTCACCCGCGCCAGCGATTTCGACATCGACTACCAGGTCGCCCCGATCCGAAACCTGGTCCCGGACTTCAACGTCGTCAGCCTCTACGTGACGGCCTTCATCCTCGAAAGCGTTCTCAGCCACAAAGACACGGTCGACGTCTTCGGTTCGGACGAAGACATTTACCTGACCGTCAACCAACAGGTGAAAAAACACCTGCCGGTGTGATGCCCCCCCGGTTCCTACCGAGGCTGGTCAACGGGCCCTTTGACGACCCCGGTCTGTTCGTTCCATTCCAGTTTGATCGCCGCGCCCTCCTCTTCGACCTCGGCGAAAATGCCCGCCTCTCGTCGCGGGACCTGCTGAAGACATCCCACGTCTTCGTCACTCACACCCACATGGACCATTTCATCGGCTTCGACCGCCTGCTCCGATGCTGCCTGGGCCGTGAGAAGGACCTTTTTCTTTTCGGCCCGCCCGGCTTCATCGGCAACGTGGAGGGCAAACTGGCCGGATACACCTGGGACCTCGTGGAACGGTTCACCGCCGGCTTTCGCCTGCACTTGACCGAGGTCCGCATGGAGGGCCGGGTTCAA
Source organism: Desulfobacterales bacterium (assembly GCA_041736435.1). Lineage (GTDB taxonomy): Bacteria > Desulfobacterota > Desulfobacteria > Desulfobacterales > SpSt-501 > SpSt-501. Next base: position 1,806 of record JBGSTS010000241.1, read on the forward strand.
CAATCCTACGAGTGTCGCCAGCGCTTCCGCCCCGGCGCACAGACCCGATCGCCGACTTCGGCCGGGCCGCTCCACGCCGAGCCGGCTTTTCAGGTTACGGCAGCGCTGCTCCAGCACAGCACCCCCTGCCTGGGGTTTGCGCTCACCGAACGTTTCGGAGTCAACATCCTCAAAACGGAGCTGGACGCACTGGGACTCACCCCCGGCCCCTGGCTGTCGCGGTTCAAGGCAGCGCTGGTGGCCGGGGCCGACCCCCATCAGGATTTCGAAACGCAGCCCGGCCCCAACGGGAGGTCCCGGCGCTTCGAACTGGGAGAGTTGGCCCGCCGGATTGCGTGCATCACCGCCGGCCAGAAAATCGCGTATGTCACCGACGTGAGCGACACGCCGGCCAACCGCCTTGCCATCGTCGAGCTGGCCCGGGGCGCCGACCTGCTGTTTATCGAGGCGATGTTTTTAGATGCCGAGCGCGAGCAGGCGACCGCCAAGCACCACCTCACCGCACGCCAGGCAGGGGAGATCGCGGCGCAGGCCGGGGCGAAACGTTTCATTCTCTTTCATTTCTCGCCGCGCTACGGGGGCCGGGACGCCGAGATCCTCGCCGAGGCCCGGCGGGCCTATGACGAAACGCTTCTGCACGCACCGGCTGAACATCGGCAGGGTGCCCCCGGAGGGGCAAAAAGGGGATCAGACGTGGGGGATACAAGGGTTCAGGATATGAGTCAGGGGCGGGATTGGAATAGCAGGCGGTTCACTTGAACCCTTGACTCTGACCGCGATTGCTTGCCCCCTCGCCCCCTTGCAGTTGCGTACAGCGGGTCTCCAGGGCGTTGCACCCCAGCACCTGGCTGACCTCGCGGCGCAGGGCGGCGCCGGCCTTGAGGTGCACCCCGGAGGCCATCTCGATGACGGCATCCGTCCGCTCCGGGCTGCGCAGGTGCAGGTAGGCCCGGCAGGAGCCGGGATAGCGCTGCAACACCTCGCGCAGGCTCAGCAACTGCCGGCGGTCGGTATGGCTGAGATCCAGGCTGAGATGCACACTGGCGGTCCAGGTCTCCTCGGCTTTCTCCAGCGGGATGAGGGTGTCGGCGATGAGCTTGACCGACTGCTCGTCCCGTTGGACCTGCCCCTGGATCAGCACTGCGGTGTCCTCGCTGAGCAGGCCACTGACGGTGGCGAACAACCGTGAAAACACCGTCACCTCAACCGTGCCGTGCCGGTCCTCGATGGTGGCAAACCCCATCAGGTCGCCCTTGCGGGTCTTGATCGTTTTGGTGCTGCGCACGAGCCCCCCGATACGCACCAGCGTTCCGTCGGCGGCCTCCTTGATGGAGACGGCATCCGCGGTGGTGAACTTGCCGATCAACTCTTCAAAACGCGTCAGGGGATGCCCGCTGAGATAAAGGCCCAGGGACTCTTTCTCATAAACCAGCTTCTGTCGGTCGTCCCACTCGGCGGCCTCCGGCATGGCCGGAGTGGAGGCCGGAGCGGGGCATTCCACCCCGCCGAAGAGCCCCATCTGCGGATCGCATTTCTCCCTCTGGACCCGTTGGCCATGGTCCAACGCCATCTCCAGCGAGGCCATCATCTGTGAGCGGGGGGCGACGGTGGAATCAAGCGCCCCGCATTTGATCAGACTCTCGACCACGCGCTTGTTCACCCGTTTGAGGTCCACGCGCTCGCAAAAATCGAACAGCGAGGTGAACTGCCCGCCAGCGGCACGCGCCTCCAGAATGGCGTCGATGGCGCTCTCCCCGACATTCTTTACCGCAACGAGGCCGAACCGGATCCGGCCCTCGTCCACGGTGAACTCCTTGAACCCCGTGTTGACGTCGGGGGGCAGCACGCAGACGTTGTGGGTGCGGCACTCCGCCATGAACTTGACGACGTTGTCGATCGAACCCATCTCGCTGGTCAGCAGCGCAGCCAGGAACTCCACCGGGAAATGGGCCTTGAGATAGCCGGTCTGGTAGGCGATGAGGGCATAAGCGGCGCTGTGGGACTTGTTGAAACCGTAGCCGCCGAACTTTTCCATGAGGTCGAAGATGCTGGCAGCCTTGGCGGGGTCCACCCCGGCGGCCCCAGCTCCCTTGCAGAAGCGCTCCCGGTGGGCCGCCATGATCTCGGGGATCTTCTTGCCCATGGCCTTGCGCAGGTCGTCGGCCTCGGCCATGGAGTAGTTGGCCAGCGCCCCGGCGATTTTCATCACCTGCTCCTGGTAGACGATGACCCCGTAGGTCTCCCGCAGAACCGGTTCCAGCTCGGGCACAAGATACGCAACGGCTCTGCGCCCATGTTTGCGGGCCACGTAGTCGTCGATCATGCCGCTTTCCATGGGGCCGGGTCGATAGAGGGCCACCAGGGCGACCACGTCGGCGAAGCACTCGGGCTTGAGCCGCACCAGCAGGTCTTTCATGCCGGAGCTCTCCAGCTGGAAGACTCCGGTGGTGTCCCCGGAGGCCAGCAGCCGGTAGGTGGCGTCGTCGCCGAGGTCGAGGTTGTCGATGTCGGGGGGGGTCTTGCCTTGGCGCTTGATCAAATCGAGGGTGCCGGCAATGACCGTCAGGTTGCGCAAGCCCAAAAAGTCGAACTTGACCAGCCCGATCTTTTCGACGATTTTCATGTCGAACTGGGTGATCACCTCGCCCTTTTTCCCTCGAAACAGGGGCAGGTACTCCATCAGCGGCCGGTCCGAGATCACGACCCCGGCAGCATGAGTGGACGCATGCCGCGGCAGCCCCTCCAGCACCCGGCAGATCTGAACCAGGTCGGCCACCTCGGGTTTCTGCGCGATCAGCTCCCTCAGCCGCGGCTCCTGCTCCAGCGCCTGGTCGAGGGTGATGTTGAGCACGTCCGGGACCATCTTGGCGATGGCATCCACCTCCGCCAACGGGATGTTCAGCGCCCGCCCCACATCTCGGATCACGGCCCGGGTCTTGAGTTTTCCGAAGGTGATGATCTGCGCGACATAGTCCCCCCCGCCGTAGCGGTCCACGACGTACTTGTAGACCTCTTCGCGGCCGTCGATGCAGAAGTCCACGTCGATGTCCGGCATGCTCTTGCGAGCGGGGTTGAGGAAGCGCTCGAAGATCAACCCGTGGGCAATCGGGTCCAGGTCGGTGATGCCCAGGCTGTAGGCCACCAGGCTTCCCGCCGCCGACCCCCGCCCCGGCCCCACCGGGATGCCGCGCTCTTTCGCGAAGCGGATAAAATCGGAGACGATCAGAAAGTAGCTGGGAAAGCCCATGTCCTTGATGACGCCGATTTCGTAGTCCAACCGCTGGCGGTAAAACGCCTCGTCGACCTGCGGGATCTTGAGGCGCACCCGGGCCATGATGCGCACGAAGCCCGCGCGCGTCTTCTCCTCGAAATGCGCCTCCACGCTCTGGGCGCCGCGGGTGTCGAAGTTGGGAAAGTGATAGGTCTTGAAGTCGAATTCCAGCCGGCAGCGGTTGGCGATCTCCACCGTCCGGCTCAGCGCCTCCGGGGTGTCCTTGAAAAAAGCCTCCATCTCCGAAGCCGGCTTGAAGTAGAGCTGGTCGGTGCGAAATTTGAGCCGCTCGGCGTCGTGGATGGTCTTGCCGGTCTGAATGCACAGGAGCACATCGTGGGCGCGCACATCCTCGCGGGAGAGGTAGTGGCAGTCGTTGCTGGCCACGAGCGGGATGGACAGGCGGCGGCTCATGTCGATCAGGGCCTGGTTCACCCGTTCCTGCTCGGCGATGCCGTTGTTCTGGATTTCGAGGAAGAAACGGTTCTCCCCGAACATCGCGAGGTAGTTGCGGGCGGCTTGGTCGGCCAGCTCCATCCGGCCTTCCAGGATCCGGCGCGGGATCTCCCCGTGCAGGCAGGCCGACATGCCGATCAGGCCCCGCGAGCACTCGTTCAACAGCTCCCGGTCGATCCGCGGTTTGTAGTAGAAGCCTTCCAGCTGGGCAGCGGTGGCGAGGCGGCACAGGTTGCGGTAGCCCTCCTGGGTTTCGGCCAGCAGGATGAGGTGGCATAGCTCCCGGCTGTCGGCCGAGCTCTTGTCGAAGCGGCTGCGGGCGGCAACATACATCTCACAGCCGATGACCGGGTGGATGCCGGCTTTGATCGCCTTCTCGTAAAACTCGATGGCGCCGAAGAGGGTCCCATGGTCCGTGGTGGCGACCGCCGGCATCCCGTAGTCGCGCGTAAGCCGGAGCAGATCGTCGATCCGGATCGCGCCGTCCAGCAGGCTGTATTGAGTATGGACGTGCAGGTGAACGAATTCGGCCATGGATATCCTCTGGAGCCGATAGAATTCCGAGGCAGGGTCAACCGCTAAGAAAAATATCGGGGATCGGTCTGAATGTAAAGCAACCGCCCGCTATGATTTTTATACCTTCGAAAAACCGAACTCGGGCACTAGTGACCGTTACAGAGAGCCACGCCGGTTCCGCCCGAGGTCCAAGATCCCCGCTGGAGCGGGGCAGGCACAGCGCACAAGCATTCGCCGAGCGAGGCGTGCTGTGAGCACGCCGCAGCGAGTGTGAAGCGCAGTGCAACGCAGAAATTGGACCTCCGGCGGAACCGGCACTACTCTAAGCGGTAGTTAGGGGCCTCCTTGGTGATGATCACATCGTGCACGTGGGACTCCCGGATGCCGGCGGCGGAGATCTTGATGAACCGCGCGCGCTCCCGCAGCTCCTCGAGCGTCCGGCACCCGCAATAGCCCATGCCGGCTTTCAGGCCGCCCACCAGCTGAAAGATATTGGCCTGGAGCGAGCCGCGGTAGGGCACCCGGCCAACAATTCCCTCGGGCACCAGTTTGTCCCCCTCGCTCTCGTCGCCCTGGTAGTAGCGGTCTTTGCTGCCTTTTTTCATGGCCTCGATGGAGCCCATGCCCCGGTAAACCTTGTAGCTGCGTCCCTGGTAGAGAATCAGCTCGCCGGGGCTCTCCTCGGTGCCGGCGAAAAGCCCGCCGATCATAACGCTGTGGGCGCCCGCCCCGAGGGCCTTGGTGAGGTCCCCCGAAAACCGGATCCCGCCGTCGGCAATCAACGGCACCCCGGTCTTGTCGGCCACCGGCCGGCAGTTCATGATGGCCGTCAGCTGCGGCACCCCCACACCGGCCACGACCCGCGTGGTGCAGATGGAGCCCGGCCCGATGCCGATCTTGACCCCGTCCACCCCGGCCTTGACCAGGTCCTGGGCCCCCTCCGCCGTGGCGACGTTGCCGGCGATGACCTCTATCTCCTTGAAGGTGGATTTCAGGCGCCGGACCGAGTCGAGCACATTCTGGGAGTGGCCGTGGGAGGTGTCGATCAGGAGGATGTCCGCCCCCGCCTTGAGCAGCGCCTCGGCGCGCTCCTCCATGTCGCTTCCTACCCCCACCGCAGCGCCCACCCGCAGCCGGCCGAAGCTGTCCTTGCACGCATTGGGGTATTTCTTGATCTTTTCGATGTCTTTGATCGTGATCAGCCCGGTGAGACGGCCCCGCTTGTCCACCACCAGAAGCTTTTCAATGCGGTGCTGGTGAAGCAGCTTCTTGGACTCCTCCAGGCCGATTCCGTCGGTGACGGTCACCAGGTTGTCCTTGGTCATGACATCGGCGACGAGCTTCTCCATGTCCGTCTCGAAGCGCAGGTCGCGGTTGGTGACGATCCCGACCAGACGATCGCCCTTGACGACCGGCACCCCGGAAATACGGTACTGCTCCATGAGCTTGAGCACCTCGGCCACTTTCTGGTCCGGGTGGATGGTGACCGGGTCGACAATCATGCCGCTCTCGGATTTCTTGACCTTGTCGACCTCGATCGCCTGAGTCTGGATGTCCAGGTTGCGGTGGATGAACCCGATGCCCCCCTCCCGGGCCATGCTGATGGCGGCATCAGCCTCGGTGACGGTGTCCATGGCCGCGCTGACGATGGGGATGCTCAGCTGGATGGTGCGCGTCAGGCGGGTGTTTACGGTGACGTCCTTGGGCAGGACATTCGAGTAGCAGGGCATCAGCAACAAGTCGTCAAATGAATAGGCTTCTTCAAGCAGCCGGTTTGGCATCGGGGAGGTCCTCCTCGTGGATCCGGATCACGGAATCGACCGACTCGTCATCGGACGTCTTGCGAAGTTTCCGAAAAGTGCCCTCGAAATAACAGAAGGCCCATCATTTGGCAATGCTTATTTGCGGTTCGCAAGGACAGTGCGTTGGGTCGCGAAGATGAAATGATTCCGATTGGTTGAGACTGTTTTGAATTGACTTTCGATGGTTTGGTGATAGAGTGGAGCTGCGGTGACACACCATTTTGGGTTCATCCGTAAACGGTGCACGGCATGCTGATCAACGTCAACCCCCAAAATCCACAACTGCGACTGATCCGGAAAGTGGTCGACACCCTCCGGCAGGGGGGGATCGTCATTTACCCGACCGACACCCATTACGGGATCGGCTGCGACCTGATGAACCAGAAGGCCATCGAGAAAATCTACCAGCTCAAACGCCGGGATCATGCCAAACCCTTCAGCTTCATCTGCTCGGACCTGACCCACATCAGCCGCTATGCGAAAGTCTCCAACTATGCCTACCGCACCATGCGCCGGCTGCTGCCCGGCCCCTACACCTTCATCCTGGAAGGCTCCCGGCTGGTGCCCAAGATCATGCTCACCAAGCGCAAGACGGCCGGGATCCGCGTGCCCGACAACGCCATCTGCCTGGCGCTCGTCCGAGAGCTGGGCAACCCCATCATCACCACCAGCGCGACCACGACGAACGGCTCGAACGTCATCGACGCCTCGCTGCTCCACGACCATTTCGGCCGACAGGTGGACATCGTCATCGAGGGCGGCACGGTCTCCGGACAGCCCTCCAGCGTGATCTCCCTCATCGACGACACCCCCGAGATAATCCGCCGCGGCGCGGGCGACGTCAGCCCGTTTGAGTAAGCCCCGCACCAACGAGAGCCGGTTCCTTTTTTTTGCTCAGGATCGAACCAACTCGAGGAAATAGAGGTGGAAGCGCAGGTCGCGGGACAGCTCGGGGTGAAACGCGGTGGCCAGCAGCCGCCCCTGGAGCGCGGCAACCGGCGTGCCGTCCGCAAGGCGCACGATGACCCGCGCC
>JBGSTS010000250.1:0-1671 GCA_041736435.1 Desulfobacterales bacterium
CGCCGCGGCCGCGGCGCCGGCCCCGCTGCGTGCACCCGAAACGGAGGAGCTCCCCCGCCGGGCGGATGTGGTCCGGTTTTTCCTCAACCTCTACCGCCGCCAGCTCGGGGCCGATGCGGAGGCCCCGTCGGAGTTCGTTCAGCTGCCTTCGGGCAACACACCGCACCGCACCTATGAGCTGCGCGTGAAACACCACGCCGACTGGGTCAAGCGCCGCATGAGCATCGGCCCCCTGGGCGAAGACAGCGGCAGCAAGAGCACCTGCTATTACGTCATTTTCGACCAGCACCTGGTGGTCAAAATCCCCCCCAAGCCCATCCGGAATTTCGAAGACTACGTGGCCGGCCTGAAAAAGGAGCGGCACATCGTCGAACGCCTGGCGCCGCGCGAATGCATCGTCCCCACGGTGACCGTGATCCTGGACCGGGTCCACCCGATCACATCCGGGGCCGATCTCCCGGCCGAGGTTCTCGAGGAGAAGCACATCGCCTGGCTGCGCAAGTCGGTTGATTCCCAGGAGCATCTGAAAATCAACGGCACCTTTGTCTACTTCATGGACCTCTCGCAGCATCATTTTCTCAGCCACATTGTCGACGCCGCCCACGACGTTTCGGAGGCTGTGCGCGCGGAGATCAACGCCCTTCCCGAAATCATCCGCAACCCAGGCAAATTCAAGGACCGCTATGTAAACGAGAACGAGTCGGTGGGCTTCGAGATTCGCGACCTTTACCACCAGTGCGAGGCGGAGATCTCCCGCCAGTTGAAGCAGCAGGGAAAATCGGCGGTCATCCCCCCCTACCGGATCCAGAAATGGTTTCTGCAGTACCTTGAAACCCGCCGGCTCGGGGAGATGGGGGACGGCATTTCACCCGAGCTGGCTTCTTCGGTCGCCTATGTGTTTGCCGCGAATTTCCAGAAATACCAGGCAACCGTCGATACCTTTCATGCGGCCATCCGCCGGTTTTCGGCCCTGTTGGCTTTAGACCAAAACAAGCAGGTCGTCTCCGGGATCATCACCAACCTTCTGGATCTGCTGGGGGACCTGGACCAAAAAAAGGTCGCCATGCGCGATCTTAAACCCGACAACCTGCTGGTGGCCGGTGACCCGCAGCGCTACCCCGCCTTTTTGAGGTCGCCGGGGGACTACTCCCTGGGCATCATCGACGTTGAAACGGCGGTGGTGTTCGAGGCAACCGAAGAAGGAAAACTCCGCCAGCCTCTTTTGGGGGGCACTCCGTACTATGCGACACCCGCGCACCTGCTTCCGAACGCGGTGCTGGAGCGCTGCTTCGGGAACACGGGCCGGATTCTCCACTTCCAGGACTGGCAAGCCGTGCTGGTCATGATCTTCAAGACCGTGACGGGCGAGCTGCTCTTCGACCGCACCGCCCAGCAATTCGTGGAGATCAAGGCCCAGGTGATCCAGACCTTGAAGGACCGCCAACCTCTGGAGGGGCTGGTGGAGCAGATGAGCCGAAGCTACTGGCAAAATGCCGTCGAGGAGTTCCGGGCCGGAATGCGGACCAGTGAGGCAACCCTCCGGCGGGTCGAGGTCGACATCCCGCTTGGCGCCCGGCGGTTGTTTTTGCAGGCCCTGCGCCGCGATGCGGCGGCCATCGCCGAGGCCATCCGGCGCATCGTTGCCGTCCAGCCCCACGCGCCCAGCGCAGC
>JBGSTS010000127.1:0-4142 GCA_041736435.1 Desulfobacterales bacterium
GGCCTGGCTCGAGCGCAACGTCGGCGTCGGGTGCGACATGCCAGCGCGGGGCATCGCAGGCGGCCTGGGGGTTCTGGCCGTAATCGAAGATACGCACCATCATCTGCACATGGCCCTGGGGCTGCATGTGGGCGCCCATCACGCCGAAGCTCATCAGCGCTTGGCCATCGCGGGTGACGAAGCCCGGGATGATGGTGTGAAACGGGCGTTTGCCTCCGGCCACTTCGTTCGGGTGCCCGGCCGCAAGCACGAAGCCGCAACCGCGGTTCTGCATGGCGATCCCGGTGCCGGGAACGACCACTCCCGAGCCGAAACCGAGGTAGTTGGACTGAATGAGAGAAACCATGACCCCGGACGCGTCGGCGGCTGTCAAGTAGACCGTGCCGCCGCCCCCGGGCGCTTTCGACCCCGGGTGGGCCGCTGTTTCGAGGTCGATGGCGGCGGCTTGGGCGGCCAGCCGGTTGTCGTCCAGCAGCGCTTCGGGGGACACCGGCATGTGGTCGATGTCCGCCACCCGGCGGAAGACCTCATCAAAGGCGATTTTCATGGCCTCGATCTGCAGATGCAGGCTCTCGGCGGAGTCCGGGGCATAACGGGTGAGGTCGAAGTGCCTGAGGATTCCCAATGCGATGAGGGCAGCGATGCCCTGGCCGTTCGGGGGGATCTCGTGCAGGCGAACTCCGCGGTAGGCGATGGAAAGGGGTTCGACCCAGTCGGAGCGGTGGGCTTCGAGATCCGCCAGACTCAGTGCACCACCCTCCGCGGCCGCACAGGCGGCGATCCGCTGCGCCAGGTCTCCGCGGTAAAACGCCTCGCCGTGGCTGGCGGCGATGGAAGCCAGGGTCTGCGCCTGCTCCGGGCACCGGAAGAGATCGCCGGGTCGCGGTTCCCGGCCGGAAGGAAAGAAGGTGCGGGTGATTTCCGGGAAGGCCGAAAAGACCGCCCATCCCTCCCGCCAGCGGGAGGCGGTGATCGGCGATACCGGAAAGCCGTTCTCGGCGTAGGCGATAGCGGGCTCGAAGAGGTCTGCGAACGGCAGCTTGCCGAAGCGGGCGGAGAGGCAGCTCCAGGCGTCTACGGCCCCCGGCACCGTGACCGTGTCCCAGCCCGTGCGGGGCATTTCCGAAAGACCCGAGAAACGTTCCGGCTTCCAGGCGCGCGGGGCGCGGCCGGACCCGTTCAGACCGTGGAGCGTTTTCCCGTCCCAAACAATGGCAAAGGCGTCGCTGCCGATCCCGTTGCCGGTCGGCTCGACCACGGTCAAGGTGATGGCGGCGGCCAGGGCCGCATCCACGGCGTTGCCGCCCCTTAGAAGCATCCTCAGGCCGGCCTGGGTCGCCAGGGGCTGGGAGGTGGCCACTGCGTTGCGCGCCAGCACGGGCATGCGTTGTGACGGGTAGGGGAATTCCCAGAATGGGTCCATGAGGCGGTGCCTGTCGTTCAGAAGGGTGACGGCGCTGTTGCCCGCGTATGGCGGACGTGAACTCATTTGTCGCTCAGGGCTCGGTTTTGGGGCCGATGAGCCTGAAACGGACCGTCACGGCAGCGGCCAACTGGACCTGCCCGGGCTGGATGGACGTGCCGGCTGCAGCCGGGGCGACGAAGCGGCGCTCAATGGGGTAGGAGGCCTGGGCCCCGTCCTCGCGCACCTCGAGCACCTCCCCGAGCTGCAGGCCCAGGGCGGCGGCAATCGCCTCGGCCTTGACCCGTGCCTCGCGCGCGGCCAGTTTCAGGGCTTGCTGCCGGTGTGCGAGGTCGTCGCGCAGCTCGAAGCTCAGGTTGGAGAGCTGATTGGCGCCCGCGGCGATCCCGGCGTCGATCACGGCACCCACCCGGCCCAGATCGTCCATCTGCACCCTCACGCTGTTCGTCGCGCGGTAGCCGACGATGCGAGGGCCTTCGGGTTCGGGGTCCGATTTGGGTTTGGGCTGCGAATAGACCGGCGTGAGCGACACGCCCGTGGTGCGGATCTTTTCCTCCGGGATCCCCAGCGCCTTGACCTCCTTGAGCACGCGCTGAATGACCTGCGCCAGCTGCCCTTGGGCATCGGTCGCCTGTCGGGTTTCGACAACCGCCCCCAGGCTGACCTGGGCCCGGTCGGGGGCGGCCGCGACATCCCCGGTCCCGGTGACGGTGATCGTCGGGATCCCGGCCTCGGAAGCCGGGGCCGCTGCCTGCGCATCTGCGGCCGCCCCTGCGGCAATCAGCAGCCAGGCGGCTATGGTAACGAAGGCGGCGGCCCGGCGCAGAACCGGTGCGGATAATGGGAAACGCTGATTCCGTTTTGTCGTCATGTCGTCCTCCCTGGCATGCGCGGCAGGGTGTTGGCACCCTGGGGCATTACGGTGATGGTCGGCTTTTTACGGCCGCACATCTCGGTGGCCGTTTTGAGCGCTTCGGCGATGGTGGCCGCAGGGATCAGGCCGGCCTTGCGTGCCAGCTCGGCGTTCTCCGGCCGAGTGAGCATGATGGTGGGGGTTTCGCGGCAGTATTCCCGCGTGATCAGGGCGCACCAGCCGGCGATGGTGTAATTCGCGCGCAGCGCATGGTCGTGTGCCTCGATGGTCGGGTGGTCGAACCACTTGAAGTACTCCATCGGCTCGCGGATATCCGGGCACTCCGAGAGGATGACCGAGATACCGCCCTTTTTGGCGGCATGCACGGCATTGTCCATGGTCTTGGTGGTCTGGTAGAGGTTGATGTCCTTGGGGTAGCCGCCGGCGGAGGCGACGACGATATCCGCTTTTTCCGGGATCTCGACCCCGTACATCTCGTCCACCAGCCGGGTGGCCTTGAGCCAGGCCGAAACCCAGTTCCCCGCGAAAATTCCGCACAGCCGGCCGTCCAGGTTGGGCACTACGTTGACGATGAAATCGGGCTTGGCCAGCGAGGCGCACTCCATCATGTCCTCGTGGGATGGGTTGCCGTCCGTGATTCCCGACTGGGAGAGCCGGCTGCGGCCACCGCCGGGCGCACGCTCCAGGGACCAGAGGTGGCAGGTCTGGATGGTGCGGTTCGAACAGATCCCCGGCATGATGCTTTTGCGCCCGCCGCCATAGCCGACCATGTAGTGGTAGATCACCCCTCCGGTCAGGATCAGCGTGTCAGCCTCCATCCCGGCCCGGTTGACGCCGACCGGGGTGCCGCGGCTGGTGCGGCCGAGGGCCGCCATGTTGCTCTCGTCCCAGGCATCGTGGTTCACGACCCGTACGCGGTGGCAGACCTCCGGGCCGCACAGCTCCACGAACTCTTCGGGGGTGTTCCGGCGGTGGGCCCCCACAGCGATGATGATGGTGATCTGCTCGTCGTTGACCCCGGCTGCGTTCAGGTACCCCAGCAGAAAGGGCAGGGTCTCGGCGTTTTTCTGCCAGCCGCGTGTGATGTCACTCACGGTGATGGCCACCGTGCCGCCGGGCGTGATCATCTCCCGCAGCGGTGCGGAGTCCACCGGGTGGTCCAGCGCCGAAAGGTAGGCCTCCCGCAGGTTTTCCAGCGGCGGGCGGTTGCGGCCGTTCAGCTGGCAGAGGACCTGCTCGGCCGGGAGGTCAACGCTTACCAAGCCTTTGCCGTACTTGAGCGTGAAGGTGCGTTTCGCCATGGGTGCGCCGGTATCCCGTATTGCGATGCGTGTCCATCAACTCGAAACAGCAGTGACCGAGAAACGCATTGGGCTGTCCGGACCGGCTATCTCCTCTTGGTCTTCGGCTGCGTTTTCTTGCGAAGCGTGGCGAGCTTCTGCATTTCACCCTCGATCATGCGATAGGTGTGCTCCTCGGCCGGGAAGGCCCCGCTGCGCACATCCTTGATGTAGGCCTCGAAGACCCTGAGCATCTCCGCGCCGAGATTGGCGTACTTCTTGACGAATTTGGGCGTGAAGGCTTGAAAGATGCCGAGGATGTCGGAGACGATCATGACTTGGCCGTCACAGTCGACACCGGCTCCGATCCCGTAAATCGGAATCGGAAGCTCCCGGGCGATCAATTTCGTCACCTCGGGCGGGACCGCCTCCACCAGCATGGAAAAGGCGCCGGCCTCGTAGACCGCCTGGGCGTCCGCAATGATGGCCTGGGCGGCCTCGGCGGTGCGGCCTTGGGCCTTGAACCCGCCGAGCGCGCCGGTGCTCTGGGGCGTCAGCCCGATGT
>JBGSTS010000274.1:0-18547 GCA_041736435.1 Desulfobacterales bacterium
GCCGTATCCGGGGCGATGACGTGGTCGGAGGGCAGCACGAGCATCAGCGGGTCTTCGTCCGCCTCCCGCGCGGCCATCGCGGCAAGCGCAATCGCCGGTGCCGTGTTGCGTGCCAGGGGCTCGAGCAGGATGTCGGCCGCAACTCCAAGTCCCTGCAGGATGCCGGCCGCAAAGAAGCGGTGGTTCTCGTTGCAGACCACGATCGGCTTGCCTGCTCCGGAAATGCCCGCCGCGCGCTTTACCGTCTGCCCGAAGAGGGTTCCCGACTCGAGCTCGATGAACTGCTTCGGGTGGAACGTTCGCGAGAGCGGCCACAGCCGCGTCCCGCTGCCGCCGCAGAGGATGACCGGACGAATCACGAAGATTGCCTATAATGCACTATAATGCCTAAAATGCCTAAAATTCAAAGATAGGTTCAAGGTGCAGGGGAAGAGAGGGTGAGTGCCTATAATGCCTAAAGTGAGCTAAAATGCCTAAAGTTATTTTTCCCGCAGCGCGGCATCAGCGTCAAGCAGGCGAATCCCCGCGTGAGGCCAGATGTCCTTGAAGTGCCGGTCAAGTGTAAGCACGGCACAGTAATTTTCCTGCGCCATGACGGCAATATAGCAGTCTGTCAGGTTAACGCTCTTCCCCTTTTTCCTTAGTTCGTAGGACAATCTTCCGGATTTGACCCAGGTCTGCTCCGTTTGGTCGATTATGGTGAACGCCTCCATGAACTCCGCGATGACGGAAAGCTCCTTTTCAGATTTCGCCCCTTGCATCAATTCAGCCAGGACGATTCGCGGCACACAGATTTCATGGCTCTTGACGATTTTCGCCACAAAATCGACAAACCGCGCTGATTCGTTCCTGAAATAGTCTATCCAGACGGATGTGTCGATGAGGACTCGATCAGCGCTCATAGTGCCTGATTTCATCCGCCGTGAGGTCAAAGGAAAGCTTGCCTTTCATGGACATGATTTTCTGCACTTTGCGTTTGCGCAGATACTCATCGATGATCTCTTTTACGGCCGCCGACTTGCTTCTGGCCCCGGTGGCTTTCACCAGTTCGTCCAGCACATTTTTTTCGATAGTAATCGTCGCTCTCATCGCACAATTCTCCGACTAATTTATGTGCGGTAAATATATAGATTTAGCTTAAAGAAGTCAACCGGTTCTGCACTATATCAAATTTTTCGCATTACCCTGGCCGGGTTGCCGGCGACGATGACGCCGGGGGGCACGTCTTTTGTGACCACGCTGCCCGCACCCACGATGGCACCCTCGCCCACCGTCACACCGCAGAGGATGGTGGCGTTGGAGCCGATGGAGGCGCCCTTTTTGATCACTGTGGGCACGACCTTCCAGTCGGCCTCGGTCTGAAGTGCGCCCGACGCCGTGGCCGAACGGGGATAGCGGTCATTGATGAACATGACCCCATGGCCGACAAAAGCCTCGTCCTCGATGCAGACCCCCTCGCACAGGAAGCTGTGGCTCTGGATCTTGCAATTTTTGCCGACGGTGCATCCCTTCTGGATCTCTACGAAGGGGCCGACTTTGGTGTTGTCGCCGATGCGGCAGCCGTATAGATTGATGAAATCGCCGAGGGAGACGTTCTCTCCGAGGGAGACGGTGGGGGAAATTTTTTTGAGGGGCATGATTACAGACGGCTCTCGGCGCACGGCACACGGCGCTCGGAAAAAAGATTACAGACGGCTCTCGGCGCTCTGCTCGCGCCAAACGGCCCAATAAGAAACGGCAAAGGACGCAGCCTACTTCGCCGTAGTAACGTCGGCTACAAAGGCCAAGCAGTGCGCGTAAAAGAACGCTGTGCCACCAATGGGAAGTAAAGAATCGAGACCTTGCGTCTTGTGTTATCTTTTGCGGCTTTTGTCGTGCGCCGTGAGCCGTGCGCCGATCTTTATTTCAGCTCCACCGGCGCCCCGCGCTGTTTCAGGGACTGCTCGGAGGCAACCAGGACTTTGACCACCTCCAGGCCGGCAAGTCCGCCGATCAGGGGCTCGCAGCCGTTCAGGATGCAGTCGGCGAAGTGGCGGGACTCCAGCGCCAGGGCCTCATGGTCGTCCAGCTTGGGGGCGTACATGTCGCCCACGCGGTACTGGACCTTGAGATGGTAGACCTCATCCTTGCTGGCCACATCAAGGTCCACGCCTTTGTCGTAGACCTTGATCTTCTCGGAGGGCTGGGTGTCGTCGTAGAGGATCATGCGGGAGGTGCCGCCGATCAAGGTTTGGCGGATCTTGACCGGCGAGACCCAGCTGACATTAATGTGCCCGACCACGTCGCCCTCCATGTAGACGGTAAGCAGCGACTTGGGCACCAGCCCGTTGCCGTAGTAGTGGCAGCCCGTGGCCGAGACCGCAAGCTTCTTAAACGGCATGAGGAAGTCCATGATGGAGATGTCGTGGGGGGCAAGATCCCAGAGGACGTTCACGTCCTGCTGGAAGAGGCCGAGGTTGACGCGCGTCGAGTCGTAGTAGATGAGCTTGCCCAACTGCCCCTTGTCAATCAGCTCCTTGATCTTGCGCACCGCACCGGTGAAGACGAAGGTGTGGTCCACTAGCAGCACCCGCTGCTTCTTGAGCGCCAGGTCGATCAGTTCTTCGGCCTGGGCCACCGTCTCGGTCATGGGCTTTTCGAGCCAGACGTGGCGGCCGCTCTCCAAGGCCCGCCGTGCAAGCTCAAAGTGGGTCGCCACCGGGGTGGCGATGGCCACGGCGTCGAGGTCGGTCTTGAAAAACTCCTCCAGGCTGCCGAGCAGTTTTGTCTGGGGATATAAGCGGCAGGCGCGCGCCAGCCGGTCGGCCGAAAAGTCGCAGACAGCGGCCAGCTCGAAATCCGGGTTGAGGCTGAAATTGCGCGCCAGGTTGGGTCCCCAGTAGCCGTAGCCGATGAGACCGATTTTGATCATGGGAGTAACTCCAGAAAAAAGGGGATAAAAACCGGCGCACGGCCAACGGCGCACGGTAAAATTGAAGCGGCCAAAATGTTCCTTTACCGTGCGCCGTGCGCCTTTTGCCGTGTGCCGTTCACATACTCCTTTATGCTTCTCACCACGTATTCAATTTGCGGCGGTGTCAGCTCTGCGAACATGGGCAGGGAGAGCAGGCGCGCGGCGGTGCGCTCACTCACAGGAAAGTCGCCCTTTTTATGGCCCATGGAGGCGTAAGCATTCTGCAGGTGCAGCGGCAGGGGATAGTGCAGGCCGGTGCCGATGCCGTTTTGGGAGAGGTGCTGCTGCAGCCCGTCGCGGTCGTCGACCAGAATGACGTAAAGGTGGTAGACCGACTGCGCCGCCGGCGCCTCCCGGACCACCGCGACTCCGGGCACATCGGATAGAAGACGGTCGTAGAGTTTGGCGTTCTCGCGGCGCGCATGGTTCCAGTCCGACAGGCGCCGGAGCTTGAGGCGCAAAACGGCGGCCTGGATGGCGTCCAGCCGACCGGTGTAGCCTTCCATGTCGTGGTAGTATTTTTGGCTCTGGCCGTGCTCGCGCAGCATGCGCATGGTCTTGGCGAGGGCCTCATCCTTGGTCACCACCGCCCCTGCATCCCCGAAGGCGCCCAGGTTCTTGCCCGGGTAGAAGCTGAAGCAGCCGGCGTGGCCCATGGAGCCGGCCGGCCGCTCCTTGTAGCGCGCACCGTGGGCCTGACAGGCGTCTTCGATCACCACGAGGTTGTATGCGGCCGCCACGTCCATGATCGGGTCCATGTCCGCCGGCTGCCCATAGAGGTGCACGGGGATGACCGCCTTGACGACGCGGTGGGTGGATCGGTTGATGAGTTGGCGGGTCAAGGCGTCGAAACGGCAGGAGCGTTCGACGAACTCCCGCAGGCGCGCCGGGTCCAGGCAGCAGGTCTCCGGGTCGATGTCCACGAACACCGGTACGGCTCCCGCCTGGGAGATGGCCTCGGTGGTGGCGATAAAGGTGTGGGACACCGTGACGACTTCGTGCCCCGGCCCGACACCGGCCGCCATCAGGGCGAAACGCAGGGCGTCGGTTCCCGAATTCAGGCCGACGCAATGCCCGCCGCCGCAGAACGCCGTGAACTCCTCCTCGAAGGCTGCAACCTGCGGGCCGCCGATAAAAGCGCCGTTGGCCATGATCTCTTCGAGCACGGGCTTAAGTTCGGATTCAATCTGGCGGTACTGGACTTTGAGATCAAGAAAAGGGACCTGCATGGGGGCTCCAGGGGATGAAGGGAAATGCCTAAAATGCGCTAAATTGCCTAAAATTTAGAAAAGGGGGCAGGGCAAGACTGGGTTTGTTGAGTCGTATGATGATAAGTGCCTATATTGCCCAAAATGATTTCCAGGGCTGTCATCCGGGGCAACTTGGTCATACGGCAATCTCAAGGGAAGTCAGACTAACATTATCAGACACGTCGATACTATCGCCACTGTCCAGCAGGTCTTCAATGTGCAACCGAAAAGCGTCTCAAATGTTTTCATTTGGTTCCCCTGGCAATCCACCCGGCGTGCAATTCTCGGGCAAGAATCTACCCAGTATTGCCAGGCCTCGTTTTCTTTTAAATTTTTTCAATTTTAGGCATTATAGGCACTATAGTGCATTTTAGGCACTTTCTTCTTCAGTCCCACAGCCGCCAGGGCTGGTCCGGCTGCAGTGTCATGGTGGCGTAGACGCGGTGCTGCTCGTAGTCTTCGGTCCCGTTGATGTTATCGAGCTTGTTGAACTCGTAGCCCAAGCGCAGGGTCATCCAGCGCGTGACCCGGTATCCGAGGCCCGCTCCAGCCGTATAGCGGTGGTCGACCTCGTCGTCCTCGGAGGCGATGTAGTCCGAATACCGGTAGCGCAGGTTGCAGTCCCCGAAAAAATCGCGCGTGAAGTTGTACAAGCCGATGATCTCGGCCTGGGCATAGCGCTCGAAGCCGCGGGTGTCGCTGCTGAAGTCCTCGCTGTCGATCCCACTCGTGGCCCGGGTGCGAACGTTCCAGCGCTGGTAGTCCCAGAGCTTGTTGATATCCGCGCTAAGAAAGGGCCCCTGTTCGTCCTCGCCGTCTTCGATCTGCTGGTAGAACCAGCCGGCACCCAAGGAGGCGGTCAGGGTCGGGTCGAACTTGTAGAAAACACCCGCCGAGGGGGCGTAAACCATGTAATCCAGATCCTCACCTGCAACCACATCGTTGTCGTCGAAGTCGCGGTATATGTGCTTGTACTCTCCGTAGACGCCGAAGCGCGCAGAGATGAGCTGGTTCAGGCGCAGCCGGCCGAGATAATTGTTGAAGTCGCTCGAGGTGTCCTCGTCGTAGATGCCGCGGGTGTATTCGGCGCCCAATTCCATGCCGGTCCAGGTGGAGAACCAGTAGGTGACCCCGGCCGATGGCCTGAACTCCTGACTGTCTTCCTCCGCTGGGTCGTCGTACTTGGTTAGCCCGTGGGTGAACTGGGCGAAGCTTGAATTCTCGGGGCCGAATTGGTGGCTCAGCCGGGCCGTGGCCTGGTTGCGGTAGAAGGTGTCCCGCTGGCGGCGCGTGTCGTCGCCTTGCACGATGATATTGCCGCGCTCGTCCTCCACGTCCCGGTCATCCAAAGGATCTTTTGAATAAAGAAAGTAGTTGGTCAGATCCAGGCGCGTCTCACGGCTGAAGTTGTGCCAGGCCGAGCCGAGGAAGTTGTGCCGCCAGCTGTCGAACTCGTCGTTGTCGGCATAAAACGAGTAGCCCGGGTCGTAGGAAAGGCGCATGCCGCTCACCCGACCCAAGAGCTCGAGGGTGCCGCCGAAGGTGACCGTGGTGATGAAGTCGTCCTTCTTGTTCGTGCGGTCGAGGTCGATGTTGTCGTTGTACTCCTCTGTGATAGAGGCACGGGGCGTGAAGAGCAGTTGGGCGGCCAGGGCGGCGCTGCCCCATGTGAGTACTATCGACACGACCAGGATCAACAACATGCGGAATTTTTTCATCGTCCGGCCTCCGGAATAGAAGAATGCCTATAATGCGCTATATTGCCTAAAATCGAAAGATCCAAAAAAGAAAATAACTGAATTCATAGAGTTTAATTTAAAGAAAATCAAATCAATTTTGACAGCTTCTCGCTATTGTCGAGAAGAGTGCCAGCAGCTCACCGCATTCGTTGGCTTCAGCTTTGATTTCAGCCTCAGTCAACCAACCCGTTTCCTTGATGATCTCAAGCCAATACTGGGTTTCGCTCAACTCACTCTCACATATTCTTATTCGGCTTTTGAAGTCAGCCTTGCTGCGAGAACGATTGGCCTCTCTGTAATTTGCCCCGGGAGATGTTCCTGCCTTAGCGAGTTGGTTCCGGATTACTCTGCCCTCCGGCGTGTTTGGCAGCTTACCCGACAGGCGGATGATCAGGACAGCGAATCGAAGCGTTCGCTTCTCGCCCCTTCGCGAAAGTCCTTCGACTCTCTTTCTCGGCTTCATCCATCGTTGCCAATTTTAGGCATTATAGGCAATTTAGTGCATTTTAGGCAATTACATTTTAAGGCACCACAATCGTATCGTTTGTCTGGAGGGTGAGGTTGTTGTCGATGTCCTTGCCCTTGACGATCTCCTTATAATTTATCCGGTAGATCTTCTCCTTGCCGCCCTCTTTACGCATGAGGATGATTGCATCCTTGGAAGCCCACTGGGTGAAACCGCCGGCCAGTGCAAAGGCCTGCAGCACCGTGAGCTCCTTGGTGAGCGGGTACTCGCCGGTCCGGGCCACCTCGCCCAGTACATAGATTCGCTGGCTGGCGGGGTTGATGACGGTGACGGTCACCACCGGGGCCGTAACGTAGTTCGCGAGGCTTTTCTGAATGGTTTCCGTCAGCTGCGCCGGAGTCATGCCGGCCGCCGGAAAGTCGCCGACCAGCGGGAACGAAATCCGGCCGTCAATCCGGACCAGCACCTCCTGGCGCGTCAGCTCCGGCTCTTTCCAAGTGGCGATGTTGAGCACATCGCCGGCGCCGATGCGGTATTCGGTAGCCTGGGACTTGGCCGACCATGTCTGCACCGGTTGGGTTTGTGATGAGACCGCCTGGCAGAGGCCCAGGATGACCACCGCCACGATTACAGGCATCAGAAGTTGTTTTGATTTCATGCTGGTTTCCCCCTGAATGGTTCAGAAATGATAGTCGGTTGAGTTGAAAGATGATGAATGCTTATACTGCTTTTTTTAAGCTTCATTGATATGGCTCCGCCCTCTCGATTACAAGGCATTATTGATGTTAACCTATTGGAATATAATGATAATTATTGGGGATTGCGTGAGCTGAGGCTACTTCTTCGAGGACCGGCCGTATCCGCCGTATTTGTAGCCGTAGTAGCGCGAGGCCGGATTCTCGATGCAGTTGACGATACTGCCGAGGATTTTCTTTTCCCCCACTCTGGCGACCAGGTCGGGGAGATCGTCGCGGCGGGTGCCTCCGTAGCGCACCACGACGAGAATACCGTCCACCTGCCGCGCTAGAACACCGGTCTCTGCGGCCAGGGCCGGCGGCGGGGCGTCGATCACGACGATGCGATCAGGGTAGCGGTTGGAAACCTCCTCCAGCAGGCTTGACATACGCTCGGCGCCGATCAACTCGGCGGGGTTGTCCGGCGGGGGGCCGGCCGCCAGAAGAGTCAGCTTGTCGACCTTGGTCTTGAGCAAAAGCGACTGCAGGGGTCGGCCCTCGGCCAGGTAGTCGCTCAATCCCGGCACCGACCCGAAACCGAACCGCTTGTGAAGCTGCGGCCGCCGCATGTCTGCATCGATGAGCAGCACGTGGCGATTAATGTTGAGCGCGATGCTGATGGCGAGGTTTGCCGCCGTGAAGGTCTTGCCCTCGCCCGGGCCGGGGCTGGTCACCAAAATCGAGCGGGGCGGACTGCCCACCAACGGAAACAGGATGTTGGTTCGCAGGATCTTGAACTGCTCAGCCTCGGGGGAACGCGAATCCGTCAGCGCCACCAGGTTAGGGTCGATTGCGGCCTCATCCCATACCGGCAGCGGTCCATGGCCGTGGGATATCTTTGACGCAGCCTTTAAGTGCAACGGTTGTGATGGCGGCGCGGGTTTCGCGACGGCAAGTTTGTGCTCCGGCGCTACCTTCAGCGGTTTGTGCTCAGAAGGCGGCGGGGGCTCAACGGTCTGGGGACTCGGCGCGGCAGCTTCAGCCACGATGAACTCTTCAACCGGCTGAACCCGAGCTGTGGGCGCGGGCGCGGGGTTCCCTGTCGGCTCCGGTTCAGGCTGGGATGGAATTGCTCCGCTCAAGGGGTACTCGGTCTCTTGGAGAAGCCGGTCCCGACCGGCACCAGATAGAGCCGGCGGGCGAGGGATTGCGGCCGCCACCGCGCCCAGCCGGCGGGCCTCCTCGATGCCGCGTGCGGTCAACTTGCCACCGGGGTAGATCAGTTCGTTTTCCAGAAGCCTCAGCACGGTGCCTGCGGCGCGCAGCTCTTCGATCCGGCGCTCGTCCACATTGCCGCTAGCGGAATCGACCTTGAGCAGGTGCCCTGTCTTTTCGTCGTAGGCGACGAGCGCAATGATGTCGTCATGGGTCAGCGGGGTGGCAGACGACAACGGCTGCGGGACAGAGGGTTTGTGCTCGCTGGCGTATTTGTCCAAGGCTCTTGAAATTTTACCCACAGGGAATACCTCGTAAATCGTTATTCGGTTAAGGGTGCAACGGTGCAAGCAGAAAAAAAAGTCCTGTACCGTAAACCGTCTGCTGTTTATGCTTTGGCGTAATGCCGCACCAGGTCGAGCGTGGGCTCGACGCCGTGGAAAACCAGCACCGCGAGGGCAGCCGCGAGCGCCAGCGCGACGACGATCGAAACGGTAGTGGCCGCCATAACCATCCGATGCCGCCTGCGGTCCTTCGAGGTGAAAATCCGCGGCATCATGGCCAGCACAGGCATGCCGATCTCCTCTTCGAGCTTGTCCAGGCGCCGCACCGTATTGTCCATGAATTCAAGCAGAAAAATCAAACCGGCGCCAAAAGCCAACCCGGCCGCAACGGTGATCTGGAAAAGCTTGATCAGGTTAGGCGAGATCGGTTTCTCCGGCACCTGGGCCACATCGATCACATAGAACTGTTCGCCCTTCTGCTTCTTTTCCATGTTGACGGCGATATCGGCCTCAAGTTTGCGGTTCGACAACGAGTTGTAGGATGCCCGGATGTTGTCGTAGTCTCGCCTGAGGGTCAGAAGCTCCTGCTCGCGCTTGGGAATGATCTCGATCCTGCGCTGATACTCCCGGATCGATTGATTGAGCCGGGCGATGTCGTCCTGAAGAGCGCCGATGGATCCGAGGAGAACGAATTTTTGCCGCTCGGCTTCCCGATAGGGCTTGGCGGCAGATAGAGATCGTCCGGCCGACCCATCACCCTCGGCCGTTGATTCGGCTGGCTGTTCCTTCGCGCGCCTTTCGATCCGGGCCTTAAGGCGCAGCACGTCGGGGTGTTGGTCGGTGTAGCTGTCTTTCATAAGGGCAAGCCGGTCCTGGAGCTGCTCGATGCTCATATTTTCTTCGCTCACCCGGCCGGCGGCCTGGGTCTGGCCGGCACCCTGGGCGGCCGCCTCGATTTCTTTTTCAAGTAACGCCAGGGAAAGCCTCGAGTTGCGCAGAATCTCCTCTTTGCGGGAAAGCTGCTGGTAAAGCCCTTCGAGGACACTCAGGTTTGAGTTGAGCTGCTCGGGAAGCTCGCCCATGTTCTGCTCACGGAACGCTTTGAGGATCTCCTCCTGATCCTCCAAACGTTTGCGCATGGCTTCCAGTTCGGAGTCCAGAAAATCAGTGGTACCGACAGCCATGCCTTCGCGTGCCTTAAGGTTTTCGTCGATGAAATAATCCGCCAACCCGTTCGTCACTTTCATAGCGATTTGGGGATCCGGGTCCTGAAAATGAATCGAAAACGCATCCACTGCCTTTCGGGCCCGTGGATCACCGATCTGCACCTTGATCCGTTTGCGTAAACTTTCGACTTTGTCCTCCAGCAACATGCCCTCTGCGCTTGCATCCGAGAACAGTTTAAATTTTCCAATCACCCGCTCCAGGTTGCTGCGGCTCATGATCTGTTGGGAGAGCGTGCTGATGCGGTTCTCGATGTACCCGTCGACCACGGGGGTGACGATTTTCTCAGGGACCCGCTGAGGCTGGACAAGAATCAACGTGCTGGCCTCGTAAATTTTCGGCAACTTGACGGCCAGCACCATACCGACGATCATGGCCAGGCAAAACGGCACGATGATGAACCAGCGGCGCCGGGAGACCAGTGTAAGGTAATAGCCGATGTTCAGGCTTTCGGGACGATTGTGGGTATTCATTAGATAACCTGCCGAGTTGGTTTTGTTGAAAACCGGATTACGGTGCAAGACGCACGCCTTCACAAAAAAATTTTCCGATCTACCTACCTACACGACTTATTTTAACCTAAATTCTTTGAAAAGTTAAGCCCTCACCGGATATTTGAGCACAGCAAGCCCCAATCGGACTATAAAGCAATTTATATGCCATTAAGAATTGTGTCTTAGGTCACTTTGATTGTTAAGCCGCCTATCCGGTTTTTACAATAATTTCAGACCATAAAAACCATAGCCCGCAGCCGCAGAATGGCTTTTATCCGGCCGAAAACATACACAGGCTTTAGCTGTGACTCAAACTTGCCAAAATTATGAAATGAATGTAACATTTACCTATTAATGCGCGAGATGAACCAAACGTTATCGAAAGGCCGACAAGTGCATTCGGTTCGGTATCGACCAGCACGGCATTTTGACGCTTGCCTTCACCATCCCTTAGGAGTAATATATCGGATCAAGCGTCAAAATACATTAATTTAAGGCCAAAACCAAAATCAGAGCTGAGGCGCGCATGGAACGTAAACACAGATTGCTGGTAATTGATGACAGCAAGGAGACCGTGGCCGGATTGAACAGCTTCCTGAGCAAAGACTACGAGGTCCTGACAGCCTTTAACGGCCTGGATGGGCTGAGAGCCTTCGAGCAGAGCGAGGCCGGGATCGACCTGGTGATCACGGATTTAGTCATGCCCGAAATCAGCGGGGTCGGCGTGATCTCCATCATCAAGAAAAAATACCCGGGCACCCCGGTCATCGCCATCACCGGCTGGGGCGAGCACCCCGGCGCCCTGGCCACCGAAGCGGCCGCCGATCTGGTGCTGGACAAGCCCTTCGAACTGGCCGACCTCGACCGGCACGTCAGGGAGCTGCTGGAAAAGAAGAAGAACTGAAAATGCCTATAGTGCCTATAATGCGCTATATTGCCTAAAATGGTAGGAGCGGTAAAAGGCGCAAGGTAATAGGCAATTTAGCGCATTATAGGCATTCGCTTCACCTTCCCTCATAGGCTCGCCAGAAACTCCAGCTCCCGCTCCTGGGTATTCTTGGTGCCGATGGCGACGACGTCCACGCGGCCCTCGCGGCGGCGGAAGTAGAGCCGGCCCTTGTAGGCGAAGACCACTTCGAGCACCGTTTCGCGGTTCTTCTTGCCGAAGACCTTGCGCTTGACGACCACTAGGTCCGGGGCGGCGTTGAGCTGGTGGATGACCTCCTCGGCCTTGAGCCGCATCTCCTCGTTCAATTCCAGCAGCCCGTCCACCGCGCGCTCGCTGACCGTGATGTCCTTATACAGGGTGAGAAACCGCTTCTGAAACGCGGCGGCCGTTTTGGAGCGGCCGCGGTCCTCCCGGCGCTGATCCTTTTCGAGCTGCTCGAGCTTCTCTTTGAGTCCCCGGATCTCCTCCTCCTGGCTGCTTTGACGCCCGAGGTTTTCGTTGAGCTTTCCCTCCAGCGACTCGATCTCACCGATCAGGTCGTCCTCGTTTCTGCCGGCTTGGGCGCGCTCGCTTTCCATCGCCGCCTTGACACGCTCGAACTCGGAACGCAGGCGCTCGCGTTCGGTTTGAAGGTCGGCGAGCTTGGCCGTGTTCTCCCGTTCGAGCCGCGCCAGGCGCTCGATTTCACTGTGCCGCTCGCGCTCCTCGCGGCCGAGTTTTCTCCCGGCGGCGCGGTAGTGCAGCAGCAAAAGCGCAAGCGCTGCGAAAACATAGACGGCAAGGACGGTGTTGGAGATAAGGCGGTTGTGCTCGAGCCGGGCCTCCACGTGCACGGCCAGGCCATCGTTCATCAATGCGAAGTTTTCCACGGCCACCCGCTGCGGGTCGGGTCGGGACTGACCGGCACCCGACGGATCGAGCGGCGAGGGGTAGAGCAGCTTGCCCGAACCGGTCGTCACGCTGACGCGAACCGCGAACCCGTGGCGGGCGAGTAGACTTGCGGCGAGATAGTTGCGGATGTTGGCCTCGAGTGCGTCCTCCAGGCGCACGCTGCCGTCAAGCAACGCCCGAGGGTCTCCGGTGTAGACCTCTTCTATCTGCCGGGCAATGCGGCCCTCGACCTGCCGCTCCAGCACCAGCACCGTCAGCAGGTAGAGCGCCGGCGGCAGCAGGATGCAGAGGATGAGTATTTTGATGGAGAAATAACGCATGGGAAGAAAATGCCTATAATGCCTAAAATGCGCTAGATTGCCTAAAATTGAAAAACGATGCCCGGCGCAGGGCTCACGGCGCAAGGCAAAACAGTTTTTCAGCCGCCGACAGACGCAGACCTTTTTTCCGGCCGACCTGGCCGGACAAAGACGCCAAGCCCTCCGGGCAGGTGCAGGTTTCAGCCCCGCAGGTCGCGGGGCTGAAACGCTTTGGCAGTAGAATGCATTCGCATTCGACTTTCGTCTGCGTCAGTCCGCGTTTGTCTGCGGCAAAAAAATCCTCGTCTTATTTTCTTTTTTTAAACCGTGCGCCGTCTTACGTTTTTTCAATTTTAGGCATTTTAGGCAATATAGTGCACTATAGGCATTATTATTCTATTTCATTCCCTCCAGCGCCTTCCGGGCTTCGGCGGCACCGTCAAAGTTGGGGTTGATCTTGAGGGCCCGCTCGAGTTCGGCCCGCGCGCGGTCGGTTTCGCCTTGCTTGAGATAGGCCATCCCCAAATGGTAGGCCACGGCCGGGTTGTCCGGGTTTTTGGCAAGACTGGCCTTAAGCTCGCCCACAGCCGAGTCGTAAAGACCGCGCTTGTAGTAGACCCACCCGAGAGTGTCCATCACGTTGGGGTCGTCGGGCAGGGCTTCCTTCGCCACCTGCGCGAAGCGGAGGGCTTCGTTCAGGTCGCGGTTCTGCTCGGCCAGAAGGTAGGCCAGGTTGTTGGCCGCCGGCGCCAGCTTCGGGTCGATCTCAAGCGCGCTGCGGTAGTGTTTCTCGGAAAGGTCGAACCGCTTTTGAGAGTCGTGGACGACCGCAATCATCATGTGCGGCCCGGCCTGCCGGGGGTTGACGTCGAGAAGCTTCTTGAACTGCTCCACCGCCTTGTC
The DNA here is from genome assembly GCA_041736435.1 of Desulfobacterales bacterium. Classification (GTDB taxonomy): domain Bacteria; phylum Desulfobacterota; class Desulfobacteria; order Desulfobacterales; family SpSt-501; genus SpSt-501. The sequence continues at coordinate 13,342 of JBGSTS010000274.1, forward strand.
GGCCTGCTGGCCCCGCAGGTAGATCCCGGCCATGGCGTAGTAGGGTTCGAGCAGATTGGGGTTCGTCTCGATCGCACGGCGAAACGCCTTTTCGGCGGCCGCCGGGTCCCCCTGGGCCAGGTGCAGGCCGCCCTTCAGGTTGTAGACCACCCCCGCCGCGGCCGGGGTGCCGCCCACCTGGGTGAGCTGCTTTTCGCAGCGCGCGAAGGCATCCCCAAAGCGTTTCTGCTCCGCGAGGATTTGAACCACATTGCTGAAGACGTCCAGCAGGTTCGGGTTGAGGGCGAGCGCCCGGTCGTAGCTTGCGAGCGCCGGCTCGTATTGCCTGCGGGCCTGGTGCAGGGCGCCCATCCGGTAGTGCCCGGCCGGGTTGTCCGGCTCGGCCCGGATAAGCGCCTCGAAAGCCTCCTGGGCCTCCGTGTATTTCTGCTGGGCGAGTTGAATATTTCCAAGCATCATGCGCGCCTGGTAGCTGCCCGGCTCCGTTTTGAGCGCCGCTTCGGCTTCCCGCCGCGCCCGCTCGGGGTCGCGCTCGCGCAGGTAGATTTCGGCCAGCAGCAGGTGCGCCCGCATGTTGCCGCCCTCGAGCTCGAGCGACTTGACAAGCGCGGACTGGGCCAGACGGGTTTCACCCCGGCCGAACTGAGCCAGGCCGATGAAGTAGTGTGCCCGTGCGGATTTGGGCTCCTCCTGGATCAGCTGGTTGAGAAGCTCCACGGCCGGCTCGAACTCGCGCCGGGCGATCAGGATCTCGCTCTGCAGCATGCGGGCCGGGAAATATTTGGGACGCTTCTCCAGCACCGCGGCGTTTTCCTTTTCAGCCGCGGCAAAATCGCCCTGGGAGAGGTGGAACCGGGCGACGGCGCTGACGATGTTGACGTTCTCGGGCTCGAGCTCCCGGGCCTTGGCGTACATCGCCAGGGGTTTGTCCTTCTCGCCGATGGTGGCATAATAGCCGGCCAGCACCATGTAGGGCCTGACATTCTTCGAATCGGCCTCCACGGCCTTGAGGTAGGCCGCCTCGGCCTGCTGGATTTTTTTCAACCCCAGGTAGAAGTTGCCTTGAGTGATGAGCAGATCGGCATCGCCGGGGTGGTCGGCCACAGCGCGCAGGATCTCGGCCTCGGCCGGGTCGAACTTTCGCTGGGCCAGGTAAAAGCTGAAGAGGGCCAGGCGGTGCTTGACGGACTTCGGGTCGATGACCAGGGTCTGCCGCAGCACGCGCTCGGCCTCGTCCGCGCGGCCCTGCTGGGCCAGCACTCGCGCCAGCCCGAGGTAGGCACGGGGCTCCTTACTGTTGATGTCGATGATCTTGCGGTAGGTGCTGTCGGCCTCGAAGAGGTTCTTGTCCTGGTCCAGCAGGGCAGCCAAAAGCAGCAGGGCCTCGATGTTGTTCGGCTCGCGGCTCAGGATGACGTCCACCCGGGAGCGCGCCTCCTCGTATTTCTGGGCCAGCAGCAGAAAGGTTGCCAGCTTCAGCTGCGCCTCGGTGTTGGCCGGGTCGAGTTCGGCAGCCGCGGAGTAGGCCCGGAAGGCCTCCTGGGCATCCCCCAGCTTCAGGCTGGCCTCCGCCAGCAGCATGTGCGCCTGAAGGAACTTCGGGTCGAGCTGGATGGCGTTCTTCAACTCGATCCGTGCCGACTTGAACTCGCCCTTGTCAAAGTACCCCTGCCCTTTGGCGAAGTGTGCCTGTTTCTTGTCCTCCTGGGACGAGCAGCCGGGCAGCGTGAACATAAACGCCATGATGAGCACAAAAGGCAGTGTGAAACGTTTCATGCGCGAATCTCCTGGATAAGATAAAATGCCTATAATGCCTAAAATGCGCTAAATTGCCTAAAATAAAAAAAACGGAGCGTAGCGCAGGGCTCACGGAGCACGGTAAAAGAATATTTTAGCCGCAGACTCACGCGGACAACCGCAGACAGGTTGATACCCGTCCGGCGACCCGCCGGGCGGATGAGCCTGCCGCCCTGCGGGCAGCCACAACTAATCTTTCATCGCGCAGCGATCGGCTATTTCAGCCCCGCAGGTCGCGGGGCTGAAAAGCTTTGGCAGCAGAATGCACCCGCATTCGGCTGCCGTCTGCGTCTGTCCGCGTATGTCTGCGGCAAAAAATGAAGTTCTTGTAATATTTTCTTCCGTGCGCCGTGCGCCGTTTTCCACTTTTAGGCACTCGTCTTATTTCTCCAACACCTCCGCCAGAAAGCAGCTGAGTTCGCTGATGCCGACCGGCTTGGTGAGAACGCCCTTGAGCAGCTTGCGTCCGAGCAGCTCCGGAAAATCCGGCTCTGCGGGTTCATAGCCGGAGAGGATCACGATCCTGGCCGCCGGGTCTATGGCCAGAATCCGGCGGGCGCACTCCAGCCCGTCCATGCCGGGCATGTTGATATCGAGCAGCACCACGTCAGGTTTGAACTCCCGGTAGAGCGCAACGGCGTCCTCGCCGTTCTGGGCCAAGGACGACTGGTAATTTAGTTTATGCAGCAGCCCCTTCATCGCCAGATTGATTTCGGCTTCGTCGTCGACCAGCAGGATGCGCTGACCCCGGCCGTGGACGAGAGTGCGAACCGGTTCCGGGGATAGGGTGTCCTCCGACCGCGCCAGCGGGAACTGCAGCCGAAAAGAGGTACCCGCCCCCGGCACGGACGTGACCGCGATCGCGCCGTCGTGGCTTTTGACGATCCCGTAGGCCGTTGACAAGCCCAGGCCGGTGCCCTTGCCGATCGGTTTGGTGGTGAAAAACGGGTCGAAGCATTTTTCCAATGTCTCGGGGTCCATGCCCATCCCCGTGTCCGACACCTGCACCACGACCTGCAAGCCCTCCTGCCGGCCCTCGACGGCGAGGGTGCCGCCCTGCGGCATGGCGTCCCGGGCATTGTTGAACAAGTTCATGAACACCTGGCTCAGCCCGGCCGGGTCGCCTGCCACCGGCAGCGCTGCCGGCAGCTCCGTGCGGATTTCGAGCCCGGCATCGAAGGACTTTACCGCGATCTGCTCGGTCTCCCGGATCACGCGAACCAGGTCCACGCACGTGAACTCCTTGCCGATCTGTTTGCGTGAAAAATGCAGCAGGCCGTCGACGAGCCGCGCCCCGCGCTTGACCGAAGAGTGCACACGTTCGGTGATTTCCTGGAGCTGGGGCTCGTCCTTGAAATTGAACTGGATCAGCTGGCTGTTGACCAGGATCTCCGTCAGCGTGTTGCGGAAGTTGTGGGCCACCCCGGCGGCGATGGTGCCGATGGCCTCCATTTTCTGGGCGTGTTGAACCTGCAGCTCCAGGCGCCGGCGCTCGGTGATGTCGGTGATCATCAGCATCGCAGTCGTCTCGTCGCCCCTGACCGGAAGCTTCATCACCGTCAGCAGCCGGCCGTTCACCTCCAGCGGAGTGTCCTCGCCGATAATCTCGCGGCCGCCGGAGCCGCCCGACAAAAGCGTTTCCAGCCGCTCCCGAACCGGCCCCTCGAACAGCTGCGCCGGCCGGGCGGTCAGAAACTTTTCCGGGGCAATGCCGAGCAACGCCGCCGCAGCCGAATTGGCGTAGACGATCTGCCCATTGAACAATTCGAGAATGCCCTCCGCCATGCTCTCCAGAATGGTCTCCAGATGGCGGTTGCGCGAGAGCAGCTCGCGCGTGAGCTGACGGGAGTAGACGTGATCCAACCCCACCACCGGCTTGGGGATGTCCCGGCGGCGCGGTTCGTCGGCGGCGCGGATGGCGGCCAAAAAATTCTCCGCCATGGCGCTGAAAGGCCCCTTGGCGATGTAGTAATCCGCCCCGGTGGCCTGGAAATCGAAATCGGTCTCGGCGACCACGGCCGAGACGATCACGAGAAAGCACTCCTTTAGCCGGGGCATGCCGCGGATGATCCCGATCAGCTTGTCCCCGTCTATTTTAGGCATGATGAGGTCGAAGAAGATGATCTCCGGGGTGAAGTCCGAAAGCGCGTTCAGGGCTTCGAACCCGTCCCCCGCGGTGCGCACCTCGTGGCCCTCGCGCCCGAGCAGCCGCCCGGCAAAAGTCAGGATCACGCGGTCATCGTCGACGACGAGTATTTTTTTCTTGGCAGCCATGGAGTCTGTTGGGTCTATTGGGTCGATAGAGAGAAGAATAGAGAGAATGCCTAAAATGCGCTAAATTGCCTAAAATTTAAAAATAACAAGAAACACTCTTCACTGAGGAAAAGGATAGATTTTTTCCTCGCGCAGCGATTGCAGGTTTCAGCCCCGCAGGTCGCGAGGCTGAAAAGCTTTGGCAGTAGAATGCATTCGCATTAGACTGCCGTCTGCGTGTGTCTGCGGCAAAAGAGTTCTTTTCATCGTTTTCAATTTTAGGCATTTTAGGCATTATAGCGCATGATAGGCATTCCTCTTTATGCATTATAGGCATTTCTTTTCATCATACTCCATGCCGGCTGAAAAGGCCATGGTTTCAAGCTCCGGCGGGGCCGCGGGCGAGGACGCTGTTCAGCTGCTGCTCCAGATCGGAGAGGCCGGCGGCGAGCTCCGCGATGATCGGCCCGGCGCCGGTCAGGTCGCCGTCCCGGCCCATCTGCTCCAGCGTCTGGGCCTTGGCGGCAGCGGGCTCGGCCTGGAAGTTGCGCAGCATGCCCTTCAGCGAGTGCGCCGCGCGCATAAGGGCCGGCGCATCCGCCGAGTCCGCCGCACGCCTGAGGTTTTCAAGCAGGTGCGGGTAGTCCTTGCAGAACACCTCGACCACTTCCTTAAAAAAACCCCAGTCGTTGTCGAACCCCTGGAGCAGCTCGGGAACAAAGGCGGCGGCAGTCGTTTGTCCGGGAGATGGGGCCGCCGCACCCGCCCGCAGCAGCCGGTCGATCATCTTCCGCAGCGCATCGGCGTCGATGGGCTTCGGCAGGTAGTCGTCCATGCCGGATTCCAGACAGCGCTCGCGGTCGCCATGGATGGCATGCGCGGTCATGGCGATGATGGGGGTGCGGCCCCCGCGGGCATTCTCGATCATGCGGATGGCGCGTGCTGCCTGCAAACCGTCCATCTCCGGCATCTGCACGTCCATGAACACCAGATCGAAATTGGCGGCCGCGTAAACCTCGACCGCCTTGCGGCCGTCTTCCGCCAGGACCGGCTCGTGGCCCCAGCGCTCGAGCAGCCGCAGGATGAATTTCTGGTTGAACGGCGTGTCCTCGGCCACCAGGATCTTGAGGCGGCGGCCGGCGGGGGCGGCGGCCGG
>JBGSTS010000010.1:0-5324 GCA_041736435.1 Desulfobacterales bacterium
CCGGCGGCGATGGGGCCGGTTGCTGCGCCGGTGGCTTTTGGAAAAAGGCCGAAACAGCATCCCCCAGCTGCTGGTGATACAAGAGCCCGAAAACCAGCATGCAAAGGACGGCGAAAATCCCCAATGCCGTGCGACCGTCCATCAGCGCGATGCTGTCGGCACGGCTTCGGCCGGCCATCTCCCGGAGAGCCATCCGGGCGATGCGGCCTGAGACCGTGGCGCGGTTCAGGCTGAACGCGGCGAGCAGGGCCCGGTCGCAGGCGATGTTGATCACGCGTGGGATGCCGTTCGAATAGTCGTAGATGTGACGGCAGGCGCTCTTGTCGAAGATGCGCGCGCCTTTTTGAGAGGCGACGTTCAGCCGGTATTGGATGTAGTCGTGAGTGTCCCGGAAGCTCAGGGGGGTGATCCGGTAGCGCAGCGAGATGCGCTGGCCGATCTGGCGAAGCTCGTGGGAGTCGAGCATTTCCGATAACTCGGGCTGCCCCACGAGAATGATTTGCAGCAGCTTTTCACGATTCGTTTCTAAGTTCGACAACAGCCGCAACTGCTCGAGAACGGTCCGGCTGAGGTTCTGGGCCTCGTCGATCACCACGATCGCCCGTTTTTTCTCCGCCCTCTTCTGCATGAGGAAGGCGTTCAGTTGATCGATCAGGTCCTTGGTGTCGTCGGCATCGTAGGCGATGCCGAACTCGTCGTTGATGGTTTTCAGAAGCTGTTTCGGGCCCAGCTTGGGGTTGAATATATAAGCGGCCGCCGTGGTGTCGTCCAGGCTCTCCAGGAAAGCGCGGCACAGGGTGGTCTTGCCGGTGCCGACCTCGCCCGTGATTTCGACGAACCCGTCCCCCTGTGAAATGGCATAGTTCAAATGGCCCAACGCCTCCTCGTGGCTGCGGCTCAAAAAGAGGTATTCCGGATTCGGCACCAGCTTGAAGGGTTTTTCCTTGAATCCGAAATGGGCGTTGTACATGGGCCCGGTTTCCTATGCCAGAGAGTTCCTACGGACGGGAACGGTAAACCCCGATGCCGCGGAGTCGCTTCCGGAGGGATTGCGGTCGGCGGTCGGGTTTATCGTAAATTCCAAAAAAATTCTGATGGTTACCATGTATACTATAGAAAATTGAAGCCGTCCTGTCAATACGCTGCTTTCGGGTATTGGAAGAAATGTTCGGGTCAGATGAGGCTGTAGCAGAATTTTTCGAAAAGGGCGCGGTCGAATTTGCCGGCTTCCACGTCGGATTTGATGAGCTTCAGGGTGTCCAACGGGTCCATGGCGCGGCGGTAGGGGCGGTCTTCATTGGTCAAGGCTTCGTAGCAGTCGATGATGCCGATGATCTGGCCGCTGAAGGAGATTTTGAGCAGACCTCCGGGATAGCCGCTGCCGTCAAGCTTTTCGTGGTGCTCGAGGGCCCCTAACGCGATATCTTCGCCCAGACGGTTGATCTCACTGATGAGCCTGCCTCCGATGGATGGGTGCGCCTTCATCACGTCGAACTCTTCGGCGGAAAGCTTGCGCGGCGCTTGAAGGATCTCGGAGGGGATTTCGGATTTGCCCACATCGTGCAGCAGCGCGCTCAAGCCGAGGCGTTTGGTATCGCGCAGCGAAAGGCCGGAGTAAAAGCAATACCCCAGCGTGAGGGCCATGACGTTGACCGAATGGATGACGGTCGAGTAGTCCTTGTTGGAAATAGTTGCGAAGGTGCGCAGGATGCTTGGCTGCTTCGAGTAGCCCGAGACCAGGACGTCCATGGTCCCCGGCAGGGCGTGCAGCATTCCGGCCCGGGGTTCCGCGAGCGTTTCAGCCACCAGGCTGCACAGGCTCGCCTTGACAGCGGAGACATCCCCGGTCTCGATGCTGCGGGCGATTTCGAGGTTGAAGCCCTTGTGCACCTCGGCCGCGGCTGCACCCCGGTCGTTGTGCTGGATGTAGAGCCGCGGGTGCATGCCCTGGCTGAGGCGCACCTCGGAAATCCCGATCCCCGGAGACTTGTAGAGCTGGTAAACCCCCGGCGCCATTTCGAAATATAGCGGCACGCGGATGTAGTATTGAAGCTGGGAACTGCGAACAGGAATGTAGAGTCGGCCGGCCATGGGTTTCACGGTTTCAGAACCGCGGGGCTCACCCCGCTGAACAGCTTATCGGCACTATCCGTCTAAAGGTTGAGGCCGTAATTAGATGTTGAAAGGCCGGCGCGAAGTGGGGTAAGTCATACTCGCAATCGACGTCACCCCGGATCTTTCGAGGAACTTCCACGCCGGACGCCGTATGGACGAGTCAACCCAACGAGAGCTCCCCGGCGCCACCCCGTGCACCCGGGCGGCGCAGTCCGATCCTGAACATGCCGCACCGCAGGCCGCAAGCCGATTCGCCGAGAGCTGTTTCGCCGGGTCCCGGGGGAGCCACGCCTGGGATCATACGCAGCGGGTCTGTCGCCTGTGCGAGCGCATCGGCCGGGCGGAAGGCGCGGACCTGACGGTGCTGCGCAGTGCCGCGTTTCTGCACGACATCGGCCGGATGGCCCAAGACGAGTCGGCCGGCGTCGTCTGTCATGCCGAGCGCGGCGAGCAGATGGCCCGGCCGGTGGTCAGAGACCTTGCGCTGAGCCCGGCCCGCCGGGAGAACATCCTGCACTGCATCCGCTCCCACCGCTTCCGGGGCGGGCATTCCCCGCAAACTCTCGAAGCCCGGGTCCTCTTCGATGCGGACAAGCTGGATGCGATCGGCGCGGTCGGGGTGGCCCGGGCCTTTCTGTTTGCCGGTGAAGTGGGCGCGCGCCTTCATACCCCGGACCTGCAGCCCGAGCAGACGCAGCCCTACTCGGAGAACGACACCGGCTACCGGGAGTTCCGCCTCAAGCTCTGCCGGGTCCGGGAACAGATGCTTACCGCCGAGGGCCGCAGGCTCGCCGATGAGCGCCACCGTTTCATGGCGGAGTTTTTCGACAGGTTTTTGGCGGAATACGAGGGGACGTACTGACAGGATCTGTCCTTCTTTGACAAAGGGAGGCAGGGGGGATTTCAAATTTAAAGGAGCAACAGCCATGTCGATCAATGTGGTGGAGCGGATCGACGAGCGGGTGCGGGTTCGCCACCTGCTGGTCAGCGTTTCGGACAAAAGCGGTCTGGATGCGTTTATCCCGCGGCTCATGCGGCTGATCCCCGAGCTGCGGGTATTCTCAACCGGTGGGACCTTTGCCCACCTGGAAATGATTCTTGGACCCGCCGCCGCGGGCAGACTCATCCAGGTGTCGGACTACACCGGGCAGCCGGAGACCCAGGGCGGGCTGGTCAAGACGTTGGACTTCAAGATCTACCTGGGCCTGCTCACGGAAACCTACAACGAGGCGCATCAGTCCGATCTGCGCCGAACCGGCAGCGTTTCCATCGACATGGTGGTCGTCAACCTCTACCCGTTCCGGCAGACCATCGCAAAGGCCGGCGTCAGCCTCGAACAGGCCCGCGGCAACATCGACATCGGCGGCCCGTGCATGATCCGGGCCTCGGCCAAGAACTTCATCCGGGTGGCCGCGGTGGTCGACCCGGCGGATTACGCCGCGATTGCCTCCGAGCTCGAGGCCAACGAGGGTGCCACCAGCCTGGCGCTGCGATTTCGCCTGGCCCGGAAGGCCTTCGAGCACACCGCCGCCTACGATCGGGCCATCGCCGACTACCTGGGCGGTGTGGCCGCGGGCGATGTGAGCGCAGGTTACCGGCCCTGATAAGGAGACATTCCATGATCCAGGATCTGAAGAAAATGTACCGCACCATCATGGACGACCGCTTCCCGCCGCGGATGGAGATCAGCTTCATCGACGGCAAGGCCCGGCAGACCCTGGTCTACGACAAGGCCGCGTGGGTCATCGACGGGGTCGAAAAGGGGCTGCGCTACGGGGAGAACCCGGGCCAGGAGGCCGCCCTGTACAAACTCGTCAACGGAAACCTGGTGCTGGGCGGGGTTGAGAACATCCGCCCGGGGCGCTATCAGGCCTCGGACATTGAGCTGCTGCAGTCCGGCAAGCACCCCGGCAAGACCAACATCACCGATGCGGACAATGCCCTCAACATCCTGCGCTATTTCACCGACCGGCCGACCGTGGTGATCGTCAAGCACAACAACCCCTGTGGGGTGGCGCGCTCCGACCGGCTGGCGGACGCTTACATGAAGGCCAACCTCGCGGATCGGGTCGCGGCCTTCGGCGGGTGCATCGCCTGCAACCGGGCCGTGGACAAGCCCACCGCCGAGGCGATCGCCAGGCAGTATGCGGAAGTCGTGGCGGCGCCGGAGTTTGAAGAGGGGGTGATGGACGTTTTTGCCCGCAAGAAAAACCTGCGGGTGATGCGCATTGCCAACATCTCCCGCCTGCAGGAGTTCGTCGGCCAGCCCTTTGTCGAGTTCAAAAGCCTGATGGACGGCGGCCAGATCGTGCAGTGGTCGTTTGTGCCGGTCACCCGCGGCCCGGCGGACCTGAAGACCGCCGAGTGCGAGCACAAGGGCAACATCTACCGGGTCGGCCGTGCGCCGACGGCGGCGGAAACCGAAGATCTGCTGTTCGGTTGGTTCGTCGAAGCGGGGGTGAGCTCCAACTCGGTCATCTACGTGAAGGACCAGGTCACGGTGGGCATCGGCACCGGCGAACAGGACCGGGTGGGGGTGGCCGAGATCGCCCGGGACAAGGCCTACCGCAAGCTGGCCGACCGCTACTGTTTCAAGGCCCACGGCATCGGCTACACCGACCTGCAGGACGCCGAAAAGAAGGCCGAGATCGACGCACGCGTGGCCGAAGAGAAGGGCGGGCTGATCGGCGCCGCCATGGTCAGCGACGCCTTTTTCCCGTTTCGCGACGGCGTGGACGTGGGTATCCGCCAGGGCATCCGCGCGGTGATCCAGCCGGGCGGTTCGGAGAACGACTACCAGGTGATCGAGGCCTGCAACGAGGCCGGGGTGGCCATGGTCTTCACCGGCCAGCGCTCTTTCAAGCACTAATTCATCAGCTTCGCCATCATGGCGAGCGCATGGTCGATGCCGGCGGCCGTCACCTCGTAGTGGGTTACGGCACGGATGGTGCGGGCGCCGGTTGCGAGCATGCGGATCCCCTCCCGCTCGAGCCGGCGCAGCAGCTCGGCGGCGGTCAGGCCCGGCTTGGTCACGTCGAAGTAAACGATGTTGGTTCGCACCCGGGCCGGGTCGATCGAGATTCCCGGAATCGCCGCCAGACCTTCGGCGAGTTTGCGCGCTTGGGCGTGGTCCTCGGCCAGACGGTCGACCATCTCCTCCAGGGCGACCATCCCGGCCGCGGCGATGACCCCGGCCTGCCGCATTCCCC
>JBGSTS010000019.1:0-8449 GCA_041736435.1 Desulfobacterales bacterium
TGGGTTACTCGAACACGTCTTGTCATTTTCTTTGTCCTCCTAAGTTGGGATTGGCCCATAAGGGCTTTGCTCATGGGCCGATAATAAACCACCGAGTTCACGGCCAGATGACCCGAAAATGACCAAAAAGTCATTTGCGTCGAATCGGTTTTATGGGTTTATAGCAGGCAGTGGACCTTGGAATGTTCAACCGGCAATGCCGTCGACACGACGGCGGAAAACCGAGCCGTGTGCTTTTCTCTTGTCAAGGGTGCGTTTCCGCAAAAGCAAAGTGGCCACGAAAGGCTATGAGCTCATCACTCGGACAAGGGCGCTGTCCGGGCTTTCCAACCTGCTGCCGGTCGGCCAAAACACAGCGGCCCCTTATGTCAACATCATCGTGGCCGTTTTCCAGACCCAGCCGGTGGCTCTCGCCGCCTACGGTCGGTCGCCTTGCAGCAAAGTCTCCATGCCGGACTTCCCATGGGCGAGCGACCTTCAGTTTCTCAGTTCGGCCGTTATCCATCAGGTCAGACCCTACGTCGAGCGCCTGGGCGCAGAAGCCACCCAGGCGGGTCTTAGGAACGCGGGTCTTCTGCCCCGAAGAGGAGCCGAATGTGCCGTCGCTCAAGAATGCGTGTGACGTTTTTACAAGACTTGGCCAAGCTATCCTGATGGATCCCATGGTACCGGAGACCGCCGAAAAAGCATAGGCCGGCGGCAGGCTCTCCGCACGACTCCCCAGGTGCCGCGCCAGGAAGCTTTCCATCCGGCGGTAGAAGTGAAAGCGGTTCTCTTCGTTGTGGAAGCCGTGCCCTTCGTTGTCTTTCACGAGGTACTCGACATCGACACCCCTTTGCCGGAGGGCTTGCACGATCTGGTCCGATTCAGTTTTCTTGACTCTGGGGTCGTTGGTGCCCTGAGCCACCAGCAGCGGGGCTCTGATCCGGTCGGCGTGAAAGACCGGCGACACCTGCTTCAGGAGCTCCCGGTCTTTCACCGGGTCGCCGACCATCTCGTACATCATCTGCCGACCCAACTCCCAATAGGGGGGCAGCGTTTCCAGCAGAGTGAAGATGTTCGACACGCCGACGTAGTCGATCCCGCAGGCATAAAGCTCCGGGGTGAAGGCCAGACCGGCCAGGGCGGCATAGCCGCCGTAGGAGGCGCCGTAGATGGCGATGCGCTTCGGATCGGCAATGCCCTGCTGGACAAGCCACTGTACGCCGTCGCTGATGTCGTCCTGCATCTTGCCGCCCCACTGCTTGAACCCGGCCTCCCAGAAGGCCTTGCCGTAGCCAGTCGATCCGCGAAAGTTGATCTGCAGGACCCCCACTCCCCGGTTGGATAGGAACTGGGTCTCAGGGTCGAAACCCCAGACATCCCGGGACCAGGGCCCGCCGTGAGGGTTGACCACGATGGGCAGGTTGACGGGCGTTGCGCCCTTCGGCAGCGTCAGGTAGCCATGCAGGGTCAGGCCGTCGCGGGAAGTGAATCGGATCGGCTGCACATCGGCCATTTCCGCCTCGTTCAGCCAGGGGCTCAGCTCCGCCAGCTTCTCCAGGCCCCCGCTGGAAGGTTCGTAAAGGTAGCAGGCGCCGAGGGATTTGTCGCTGAACGTGCGTACGATCACCCGCCGCTCATCGCGGCTCATGCCGGTGACCGCCACCCGGCGCCCGGGGAGCCGGGCTTCCAGCGCCTCCTGCAGCCGCCGGCGCTCGGGGTCGAAAAACCGGTACTGAGGTTTGTCCGTGGTGAAAGCGACCCCCGTGATGACTTGGCGCGCCTTGGAGCGCAAAAGCCCGGAGACATCCACCTCGGGGTGTTCGTAGACGAGATCCAGCAACCGGCCGGCGCCTAAATCGTATAGATAAACGGCCGTCTTGTCGCGCCCGAGGTTGGAGCCGACGTAGAGCCGTTGATTGTCGAAGCTGAAAAAAAGCGGGTCGAGGGTGCTCTTGAAATCCGTGGTCGCCAAGGTCCGGAAGGGGTCCTTTTCGGTCTCGCGGTAGAGCAGGCTCGATTGCACGCCGTCGGTGGTGACGGCCACCCGCAGCCAACCGTCGTTGTCGGTCAGCCACTCGGAGATGTTGCCCGGGTTTTCGGCAACCAGCTCCATATCGCCCGTAGCGATGTTGATGCGGTAGACATCGAAGACCTTGGGGTCCCGACGGTTGAGACGGATCAGCATCTCGGCGTCGTTGTCTTCGAGCGGATCTACGATACCGGCCCGCACTCCTTCGAAAGGCGTCAGTTCCTTGTAGCCGGATCCGTCGACGTCGATTGCGTAAAGTCGGTAGTTCTCGTCACCGCCGGTGTCCTGCACATAAACGATGCGGTTTTTATTGGCCCAGGCGTAACGGGCGATGTCCCGATCACGAGCGCCGGTCAGCCGGGTTTCGGCCTGCTCGCCCACCTTGCGGACATACACATTCAACCGGTTCTCCCACGGTTTCATGAAGGCGATGTGCTCGCCGTCCGGGGAAATCGTGTAATTGGCGGTTTCGGGGTTCCTGAAAAATTCCGTCAGAGGAATCATCCGGGGCTGAGCTTCGGGCGCGCTAGCGTCCACGGAAATCCCGGACAGCGCGAACAGGGATGCCAGCGTAAAAAGAACTGTCAACTTCTTTGGGATCATAACGACCTCCTCCATCACATCGGTAGCGTCATTTTCGGAAAAATGTGCAAGATTAGACCGATCACTGCGAACCCTGCGGGGAACCAATACATGACGGCAGCCTTGATCTCTTCGCTTTGAATCTGAGCCTGAATGGTTTGCTGCCGGGCATATTTCCTTCGCATGTTCACTCCTTTACGAAAAAGGCTTCGATGATGCCGGTGAAGCCCGTCACGCCAGCCGCAATGTACACCATCAACGGCGGCAGGTAGCTCCAGCGCATGTCGCGACCGAGACCTGCGGCGCCGGACCTGAGCCACCCGGCCAGCATGCAAATTGTTTTGAAGAACGAAGTCATTTGCATTTGCTCATTCAATTTGGAACAGCTTCCGCCTATTCCGCCCACGACTCCTGCATGGAAAGTCCTGGATGAACGCATCTGGACCAGCAACAGGAAACCCGCTCTATTTCTCGGGCACAGACGCCGCATTTTTCCTTAAAGTCACAGTCGAAGGCCGTCAGGTCCGGTATGCATGGCTGCGACGGTCCAGGTGTTTGCAGCATGGTCGCCAGGTAGGTGATGACCACCCGTTTTTTTATTTTTCCACACTCGTAGTAGAAGTGTTCGATTTCGACGCATTCCATCGCTTGTAATTCCTGCAAGTGCGACAATAATTGTTTTCGATGAAGTGGAGCCCATTTATCCAGCAACAGCCTTTGGGGGTTTTATAAAACGGAATATAGCCCACCCAGTTCACTGCAAGATGGCGCCAAAATGATCAAAATGTCATTAAGCTGATTATGACCGGCGGGATTTCATCAATCTGATGGGTGGTATAGATAGCATAATAAATACTGCAAATTTCAGACGGCTTTTTCATTCCGGAAGGCCCGGAAGTGCAATCTTTTGCGGCCAGTGTTTGAACTCGACTACCTCGCCTTTCTTGCTCCTGGACAGGGCTTCAAGTGCCTTTCTCAAACGTTCCATACCGATACGCCTCAGGTATCCGACAAATCACAGTATGGTGAGAGTGTGTGATGTAATATTTGCTAACGCTCCAATTTTATTTGGTTTGATTTTTCTCCCCTGACTCAAGTATAATTTATTTCAATTTCTGAGCCCCCCGGCGGGGCATCTTGCTTTTTACCATTCAAGGAGGGGATATGAGCCGCTTGTCCATTTCCGCAATTGCCATTTCCGCAGTTGTCCTTTTCATGTTTGTTGCCTCGAATCCAGTCCAGGCCGACGATGTAACGGATTCCATTAATGAGGCCTTGAAACAGTACAGCAAGGGGGACTTCGCTGACGCCGTTCAGAGTCTGGATTATGCGGCCCAGCTCATTCGACAAAAAAAGGGCGGACAGCTTGAGGCCTTTTTGCCGAACCCCGTTTCGGGATGGAAGGCCGAAGATGCCAAATCGCAGGCTATGGGATCTGCGATGTTCGGTGGCGGGGTTGCGGCAGAACGTTCCTATGTCAAAGGAGACAGTCGTGTGAATGTCACGATCCTCACGGATTCTCCCATGATGCAGGCTATGATGATGATGTTTTCCAATCCCATGATGGCGACATCGGACGGCGGGAAGCTGGAAAAAATCAATGGAGAAAAGGCAATCGTTAAATACAGCAACGATACCAAGGATGGCGATATCAACATGGTGATTGCCAACCGGTTTCTCATTACGGTCCAGGGCCACGATGTCACCCGACAGGATATGATCTCCTTTGCTCAGGGAATTGACTTCAAGAAGCTGGCTGCAATGCCATGAACAATTGATCGATCATAAGCTTCCTGCTGGAGCGCGGGGCGACCGAAAAATCCATGTGATTGCTTGGTCCCCAACCCCGATGGTTGTTGCTCATGGGGATCGGTTGGCGGACATGGTGGCTATGGAAGAAAAGTAAGTTACTAAAGCGGAGCTGCGGATAGAGAATCGGCCGATTTTAGCCCCCCATCTCTCTCGAAAATGTGAGATAACCGTTAAATATATTTCTTCAATTTAGATTGTTGAGTATTTAAAATGCCATCCGCCGACGGGCACCATATTTGACCCCCAAAAATGATAGGTTAACGGAACTAATCTGCTATCACTTGACATCACCCTATATTATCCGGAGGACAAGGAGGAGAAAATGTCGAACGCTCGTATCCGCCTATTCGCTCTATTAGTTTTTGCTGCAATCATGGCAGGCGCTGCCTTGGAGCTCCCTGTTATGGCCCAACAGAAAGGCGATAGCAGAGACGAATTCTTCTGGCTGGGCCAAATAAACAAGGCCACCGCCGTGATAAACACGGATGAAGGCATACTCGACAAAGCGATCGCTTCAAAGATTGCCGCTGGTGTTGCCAAGGTCATAGAGGACGGCAACCAGCCGGGTGGCGAGCGGCCGAGCACCGTCATCAAGTTTGAACCGCTGCTTATCAAGGCTGTCGGCCCCGAAATGACCCTGCTTCATGCCGGCCGCTCCAGCCAGGACATGCACGCCACTTACCGTGCCGCTATCCTGCGGGAGGGCGTTTTAACTCTTGCCGACCAGCTCAACAAGGCTTCCAAATCCCTGGTCAAACTGGCCGAGCG
Organism: Desulfobacterales bacterium; assembly: GCA_041736435.1. Taxonomy (GTDB): domain Bacteria; phylum Desulfobacterota; class Desulfobacteria; order Desulfobacterales; family SpSt-501; genus SpSt-501. Next base: position 5,177 of record JBGSTS010000019.1, read on the forward strand.
CCACACCAAGACAATCGTCCCGAATTACACCAACGGCGTTGCCGCACAACCGAACAGCTATGCCCACTATCTTCTCGGCCACGCTGCAGGCCTTGAACGAGATGCACAACGTTTGCGCGAAGCCTATGCACGCATCGACCGGTGCGCCATGGGAACTACGGTACTCAACGGCACGAGCTGGCCGCTGAACCGAGCCCGGATGGCGGACTACTTAGGTTTTGCCGCTATTGTGGATAACGCCTACGACGCATCCCAAATCTCTTCGATGGACCAGCCGGTCGAAGTCGGCGCCGTCGTGACCAGCATCGCGCTGCATGTCGGCAATTTTATTGAAGACATGATGACCCAGTACGCCCAACCCCGACCCTGGATTCTGCTTCAGGAGGGCTCCGACACAACCTATGTCTCCAGTGCGATGCCGCAGAAGCGCAATCCGGGCATCTTAAACAATACCCGCCGCGACGCTTCGACCACGATCTCGCTGGCGATGGGCGCCGTCATCCGCATGCACAACATCACGCCGGGGATGCCGGACCCGAAAGAAGTGAAGGACAACAGCGCTATGGTCAACAGCACGGTCGGGTTCCTAAAGAATTGGGACAAAATTTTGAACTCGCTTGTAATCAATCCGGAACGAGCCTTGGAGGAACTGAACAGCGACTGGACCGCTTCCCAAGAGCTGGCAGATGTGCTGATGCGAAAGTACAAGCTGCCGTTTCGAGTCGGTCACCACTTCGCCTCGGAAGTCGTAAGCTTCGCGAAGAAGAACAATATCAAGCCGCTGGACTTTCCATATGCGGATGCGCAGCGCATTTACCAGGAGGCCGTCAAGGATTACCAGCAGGCGGGCAAACTGCCGATGAATGAAGAAGAATTCCGTTCGACACTCAACCCGATCAGCATCGTCAACAACCGCGCCACGGTCGGCGGCCCACAACGGGCAGAACTGGAGCGCATGCTGAAGCTTGCGAATCAGAAACTGTCGGAGCAGGACGCTTGGCTCAAGGAAAAGCGCGATCGAATTAACGAGTCTCTGGCCAAGCTCGATGCTGATTTCGGCAAACTCGCAAACCGCGGCAACTAACGAAGGCAAAACCAGGCCCATCGGCCTCTGCGTTTGGCTTTTGCTATAAGGTTACATTGTGCCATTGCGTTTGGGTTCGACACCGGTGGGCTTACGAGGCAAGGATAGGGTATACAAACAGTATATCGGCGGCGAAAGGTTGAAGTATTGCAGTTTCAATTGAATGCCAGCTGGTTGACTACGCACAGTGGGTCATGATTGACAGGCGGGGCCGGGTTCCGGTAAGTTCGGAACAGAAAAATTCCCGCTGAAGATCCCATCCGCAACCGGCGGAACCTCCACGCGAAGCGTTCCTTTGAAGCGGGTCATGCCTCCAGCGAAAGGCGGTCGAACATGGCTCGGGCGCTTGCCCTTTTGGTGGTTTTGATGGCCCTGTCTGTCATCGTGCAGGCCGATCCCTCGGGATTTCCCAGCGGTTATGGCGACGAGGACGTGGAGGTCGAACTGCACGCCGCCGCCCGGCCTACGGATCAGGCCGCCTACCTGGCGGCGGCTCCCGCCAAGGCTGGATCGCCGCAGAAGTCGGCAGCCTCGCCGGGCCAGGGGGTGACCCGATTCCGGCGCATCAGCATCGAAGACCGCCAGGTCATCGGCGGCGAGGCGGTTTCGTTCCTCGTGCCGGCGGACTGGACGGTCGAGGGCGGCATCGCCTGGCGGCAGCACCCCGTTCTACCGGCCGGCCCTCGGATCAGGGCCTTTGACCCACACAGCCTTCAACAGGTCGAGGCCTTTCCATCCTTTCCCTACACATGGGGGGACAACTGCGGGCCGGGCAAGCTCATGCCTATCGGTGCGAGCTGGTTCGGAAATGAGGTGCACCCGCCGTTCAGATCCGCCCGCGAGTGTCTCGAGACCAGTATCATCCCTCGCATCCGCAGCACGGTCCGCTGGAACGTCATTGGCCGCGAGGATCTCCCCCGGCTGGCCGACGCCCACCGCAGAAACACGCCCGCCGAGCCCGGCGCGCAGATTGCCTACGATGCCGCGCGGGTGCGGATCGGGTACGTGCTGAACGGCGTGCCCGTGGAGGAGGACGTATTCACCGTGATGCAGGTCACACGCGTACCGGCCGGCAACATTGTCATCCAGGTGGCTGACCGTGTGGTGGCCATGCGCTCCGAGCGCGGCCGGTTGGACGCCGCCCGGTCGGTGCACCAGTCGATCATCAACTCCGCCAAGGTCAACGTGCAGTGGTTCAACCGCTATGCCCAGCTGGTCGAGTACTTCATCCGCGCCAAGATGCAGGAAATTCGGGCGATCGGCGAGTTCAGCCGGGCGCTGTCCCGCACCAGCGCCCAGATCAGCGAGCAACGCATGCAGCAGTGGCAGGACACCAACCGCCGCCAGAACCGCCTCAACCGCGAATGGAGCGAGTACATCCGCGGAACCGAGACCTACAACGACCCGGTCCGGGGCGAACCCGTGGAGCTGCCATCCACGCACCGGCACGCGTGGGTCAGTCGCAGCGGGGAGTACATCATCACGGACAACCCGAATTACAACCCCAATGTCGAGCAGCGCGGCGACTGGGTTGAGATGCAGCCGACCCGCTGAAGCGTGGATCTCCTCAAAAGTAGAACTCATCAATTTCGAGGTGTGAATTACCTGCCCCATCGACTGCTATACCCATCTGGCTTGAGCAGTGTATGCAAGCCTATAAAATTTCCGTGTGGGGTGCAGCAGATCTTCGAGAGTTTCCCACGCCCCAAGATGAAACCGGCCAGAACAAAGCCGCAGCGACAAGAAGAGGCTATGGTTTGCGACCGTTGGTGATGCTCTCCAGGAACGCCTGGACAAGATCAACCGTGGGTTTTTCCAACTCCCGGTTGCCATGTTCCCGGCAGAATGGAGTGATTACCGAATCGTAGGACCGTAAGGTGTTTTTTTTGAAACTGACCGGTGATAATCCATCCAGATCTTGGTGGCATAGGCTACTTTCATGGCGTACCTCATTCAGTTTGGCTTTGACAGGTCTGGGCCGACGGGGAAAGGATAGGGTATACGGAGCTAATCTGCCATGATTTTGGTTTGTTGAACAGCGGGCAGATATCCGACGTATCACCAAAACACCAAACCTGTGATATATTGCCGCTGAAGGATCTTATACAGAAACCATCTAATCATTGTTGGGCGAAATGAACAATATTCAGAGTCAAATGAAAAGAGCAGATAGAGTATTGGGACGCTTT
>JBGSTS010000134.1:0-2900 GCA_041736435.1 Desulfobacterales bacterium
ATGATTTCAACAACATTCTCTCGGCAATCATCGGCTTTACTGAACTTGCAAAAGTTGAGCTGGAAGATGGCAGCAGAGCTTCTGCCAATCTTGCCAAGGTGCTGCAGGCATCACACAGAGCCGCGGGACTTGTCAGACAGATACTGACCTTCAGCCGCAAAGGCGCTCATAACCGCAGGGCTCTCCAGCCTTATCTGATAGTCAAGGATTCTCTTAATCTGCTGAGGGCATCTTTGCCGACCACCATAGAAATAGTAGAGGATATTAATCCTGAAAGCGGCACTATTTGGGCCGATCAGACCCAGATTCATCAAATTGTTATCAACCTCTGCACCAATGCCCTGCATGCCATGGAGGAAGAGACCGGTACTTTAAAAGTGACATTGGCACGCAGAGAACTCAATGCTGAGGATGTGTCGGGCCATCCAGGAGTTTTACCCGGTCCGTTTATTGAACTTTCCGTGAGTGATACCGGCTGCGGTATGGATCAACAAATACAACGACGAATTTTTGAGCCCTACTTTACCACCACTTGACAGTCAAAAGTTCTAAAATATACGTACGTCGAATCAGTCTCGGTCTTTGAAAATTTAATGTTTTATTACAGCTAATTATAAAGAAAGTGTCATAATATATTTTTATAAAATAGTACGTCCATATTGTTGACGTACAGTGAAATTTGTTGTATCCTTCAGGCATCCAATCCAATTCACCCTAATGCCTGGAGGAGTAGTCATGAAGCAGAACGAATTGTTTTTACTGTATGAAAAGGAGGTTGCAGAGTTCAAGCTCGAACTCATCCGGAAGTTGTCCGGCGATGCCGACTTGTCTGGAAAGATACGGGCAAAACGTACGTCTAATTTTTCCATGATGGAGGTCGTACTCAAAGCCGCGGGTAAGCCCTTGCACGTCACCGAGATCATTGCGGCTGTCGAGAAAGAGTTCGGTGTCACCCTCGACCGGGATTCACTGTCATCCGCGATCATCAAACAGGTCCGCAAGGGTAAACGCTTCGTACGGGTAGCTCCCAACACCTTTGGCTTGAAACAGACATGAGCTGAGATGCCCACTCGGTCATTCGGTTCATCCTTTTCAATCCATTGCGGTGAGGCTGCCCCATGACAGGACAACTCGGAATCGTGCTGATGAGCTTCAGGAAGGTATTTTCCAGAGAGGCGACGTTTCATTGGTTTGTGGTGGCAATTTTTGGTTTTATCGTTCGTCTTGACCACCATGGAGTGTCTTCGAGTATTCGCTGGCTGCGGGTGCGAGAGGATTTGTACGAAACCTTCCTGGCTTTCTTCCGTTCCGGTGCGGTCAAGCTTGGCGGTATCCAGCGGCACTGGCAACTGCTGATCGCCAGCCGCTGCGCAATACGCACTCGGGCCGGAGCGGCTGTGTTGCTCGCAGACGGGATCAAGGCGGCTAAGGAGGCCGAGTTTATGCCCGGCGTCAAAAAGCTGCATCAGGAGTCCGAGAACTCCGGGAAGGCCCCCTGGATTTTTGGGCATCACTTCGGAGTAGTCGGCATGCTGGCGGGGGGTGAGCAAAAGGCTTTCTGCATCCCCCTTGCCGCTGAACTCCATGAGGGAGCCGAAGCCCTGCGGCATCTTCAGGGCAAAGCAGCCCCCACGGTCGAGGGGGCCGAGAAAACCACGGTGGTTACGCTGATGGGCGCTCTGCTTGCAACCGTGGCCGACAACCTTGCCGCGCCCTGTGTCGCGGTGTTGGACGCCTTCTTTGCAGCCGCCCCGATGTTTAAAATCGCCAAAGATTCGGTTTTGGAAAATGGCGAACGGCTGCTCCACATCATCACACGGGCCAAGGTCAATGCCGTGGCGTTTGAGCCGCAGCCACTCAGCTATTGCGGGCGGGGGCGGCCACCCAAATATGGCCGGAAGATTCACCTGAAGCAGCTTTTTACCTGCAGGGCGGATGACTTTGCCGCCATGGAAGTAAACGTCTATGGCGAGACGAAGACGCATCTTGTTCTCTGCTTGGACCTTTTGTGGAAACCCCTCGGGGACACCCTGCGCTTTGTACTCGTTAAGGATGGCGAACAGAAGTTCATTTTGATGTGTTCGGACCTGACCATAACTCCGGAGGAGATCGTCATCCTGTATGCCAGGAGGTTCAAGATTGAAGTCACCTTCAAGATGTTCAAACATGTCATCGGGGGATTTTGTTATCATTTCTGGACAAAGGCGTGGCAGGTCCCCACGGGTCAGTCCCTCGCCCTTGAGGATCTGCGGGATATGTCGAAAACAATGCAACGTCTCGTCGCCGATGCGATGAATGCGGTCGAGGTCTTTGTCAATCTCGCCATGATTGCGACAGGCTTGCTGCAGGTGCTGGCCATTGAGCATGCGGAAGTGATCCGGCACAACCACCAGTGGTGGATGCGGACCTATTCCTCCGAGATACCATCGGAGGAAATGGTGAAGACAGTTATCCAGCATGAGTTCTATCATAATTTCCGCAAATTCAAGCATACCGCGATTTATCGAATAATTCGGGCCAAGCGTCACACATCCCCGGCGGAGCAACTACGGGAGGCTGCTTGAGCCCTACAGAACTTTTGACTCACAAGATGGAAAATAAAACGGGAAAAGGGCCGGCCGAGGAGTGACCTCCTTTCTTCGCCCAGCAGGTCGGCCAGGGTCAGATTTGCTTCCACGATCAGATTCTTGGCGCTGAGGGTGAGATAGCCGACAGGAGCAAAGTCATAGAGATCAACATACTGGTCGCGGGTTTCCACAAGCTCTTCCTGAACCCGGCGCAGCTCCTCATTCTGCAATTCCAGTTCGATCTGATGGGTATGGAGTTCATGAAGCACTGTACGGAGTTCATCACGGGTATTCTCTGAAAAGGGGTATTTTCCGGAGCCAAGCATTTCTGTT
>JBGSTS010000084.1:0-10136 GCA_041736435.1 Desulfobacterales bacterium
GCGGCGGCCAGCGTGCCGGCGATCAGCAGCCCGTCCCGCAGGCCGAAGAGGGTGTTGCGCTCGTTGTAGTCGAAGGTGATCTCGGGACCCAGGGATTCGTAGGGCACGGTGACGACGGTCCAGAAGAGAAAGAGGGCGTAAATGCAGGCCCCGAACCAGAGCGTTTCGAACAGCGGCGATGCCTGCGGGGGGGTGAAGAGCAGGTAGATGAAAAGCGCCACGAACAGCGCCCCGGCGGCGATGTAGGGCCGGCGGCGGCCGAAGCGCGAGACGGTGCGGTCGGACAGGTAGCCCATGGCCGGGTCGGTGAGGGCGTCGAAGATGCGCACGCTGGCCAGGATGGTGCCCAGGGCCGCGATGTTCACCCCCACGACATCGGTGTAGAACTTGGGCAGGTAGACGTAGATCGGGATGCCCACCACGGCCAGCGCAAAGGCCGGCGCGGCATAGGCCAGCTTTTTGAGGGCGGGGACCTTTTCCAAGACGTGGGCGTTCATCCGTCCCCCAGGAGGATCTGCTTGAACCCCTCGTCAAGGGGCGCCGCACCGATCCAGATGGCAAAGAGCCCGGCCGCGAAATCCGCGCCCGCCACCGTGCCCAGGGGGGTGCCGTTGAGGGAGAGGGTGGTCCCCCGGCCGGGCAGGTAGGTCAGGCTGTAGCGGTCCCCGGGTTTGACGTCGCGGTAGAGCGCATTGAGCGCTTCGACCGCCGGCTTCAGGCGCTCGTAGCTCGTCATGCTCACATTTTTCGCGATCCCGCTGCGGGTGGCCTTGGCGAAGTCCGCTGCGGCGATGGCGTGGAAGTATTCGATCTCGAGGTGCTTGGGCACGTCGGAGAGCGCCTCTGCGGAACGAACGGCCTCCGGCAGATAGAAGGCCGCCACGTAGGCCTTGATGAACACCATGTAGCGCAGTAGGCCGGCCCCTCTCAGTTTGAGATCCGCATCGCCGGATTGGATTCTTTCCGAAAATCGGACCCCTTCAACGACCGCAGCCTGCACGTGACCTCCCCAGCCGGCCAACTGGAAGAGCGCAAGCGTCAAACCGGCCGCAACTGCCTTTGTAGTTTTCATCGCATGCTCCTGTTAGTTCGTCACTATAATCACCGAATCGGTCAACGCCAATCGGATGCCGCCCCCGAGTGTTTGTATCGGCCCCGGGCCCAAGAACCCCGGCTATTGACTTTCTTCGTATCCAGCCTAAGTTTGCTTATTAAATCAACCCGGACGGTTTCCAAAAATACGGGGCCGTCCATTTCTTTTAAGTAGGTTCGGGTGGTTTTATTTACCCGGAACGGCCGTTATGAAAAAGCGAATTTTTTTGGCGTTGGGCGTGGTGCTCCTTCTGGTCGCGCTCCTGGGCGGCATCAAAAGCCTGCAGATCGAGCGGATGATCGCCCACAGCAAGCAGTTTGCACCGCCGCCCGAGGTGGTAACGACTGCCGTGGCGGGCGTTCAATCCTGGGAGTCGGTGTTGACCGCCGTCGGCACGCTTGAGGCGGTCCAGGGGGTCACGGTCACCGCTGAGCTGAGCGGCAAGGTGGTGCAGATCGACCTCACGGCAGGCTCAAGAGTCAAGGCCGGCGATCTTCTCGTCAAGCAGGACACCTCCACCGAGGAGGCCCAGCTGCGGTCGGCCGAGGCGGCGGTTACCCTGGCGCGGCTCAACATGGAGCGCTTCGGCAAGCTGCTGGCCGAGCGGACCATCGCGCAATCGCAATACGACAACGCCGAGGCCACCTACAAACAAGCCGTTGCCCAGGCGGACACCATCCGCGCTGCCATCGCCAAGAAAACCATTCGGGCGCCGTTTTCCGGGAGTATCGGGCTTCGCCTGGTGAACCTGGGCCAAGTGGTCAACGCCGGCGACCCTATCGTGTCGCTGCAGTCGCTCGACCCGATCTACGTCAACTTCTCTTTGCCCCAGCAGCAGCTGCCTCAGATCCGTCCCGGCTTTAGCGTGCGTGTGAGCGGCGATGCGCTCCCCGGCGGTCTGGTGGAAGGCCGGGTCACGGCCATCAACCCTCAGGTGGATGCTGCCACCCGCAACATCCGCATTCAGGCGACGGTGGCCAACCCCGAGGAACGCCTGCGGCCCGGCATGTTCGTGAACGTCGCCCTCGTGCAGCCGGCCCAGGACCGTGTGCTCGCCATCCCGGCCACGGCCGTGCTGCATGCGCCCTACAGCGACTCGATCTTCGTGGTGGAGACCGCTGCGAACGAAGCGGGAGGGGCGCCGACCGCGTTGGTGCGCCAGAGGCTCGCGCAGGTGGGGCAAAAACGCGGCGACTTTGTTGCGGTTCTGTCCGGGGTGTCGGAGGGCGAAACCGTGGTGAGCACGGGCGTCTTCAAACTTCGCAACGGGCAGGCCGTCACCGTCGACAACCGCCTGGCGCCGGAATTCAAGCTCAACCCCACGCCCGAGGAAAACTGACCGGACGCAAGGCTGGCACGCGCCGTGTTGAGGCGGCCTGCCACTCGACCGAGCAAAGCGACCCCATGGCCGTTACCGACCTTTTCATCCGCCGTCCCGTGCTGGCGGTCGTGATCAACTTGGTGATCATCATCGCCGGTCTGCAGGCGGTCCGCGGGCTGAATGTGCGCCAGTATCCGCGCAGCGAAAACTCGACGGTTACGGTTGCAACGGTTTACGTGGGGGCGAGCGCCGAGCTCGTGCGCGGCTTCATCACCACCCCGCTCGAACGCGCGATCGCCGCCGCGGACGGGATCGATTACATTCAGTCCAAGAGCTCTCAGGGGCTCTCGGTCATCAGCGTCCGGCTCAAGCTCAACTACGACGCGATCAAGGCCCTTTCGGAGATCGGCGCCAAGGTCGATCAAATTCGCGGCGACCTGCCGCCCGAGGCCGAGATCCCGACGCTCAACATCGAATCGGCCGACAGCCAGTTCGCCTCCGCCTATCTCAGCTTCACCTCCGCGGCGCTCCAGCAGAACCAGATCACCGACTACCTCATCCGCGCGGTTCAGCCGAGACTCTCGGCGCTGCAGGGGGTTCAGCGCGCTGAAATTTTAGGTGCCCGCACCTTTGCCATGCGGATCTGGCTCAAACCCGAGCGTATGGCGGCCTTCAACATCAGCCCGGTGCAGGTGCGCCAGGCTCTGGCGGCAAACAATTTTCTCACTGCGGTCGGCCAGACCAAGGGGTCGCTGGTCCAGGTCAACTTGACGGCCAACACCGACCTGCGCTCCGTGGAGGAGTTCAAGCGGCTGGTGGTCCGCCAGCAGGAGGGCGCCCTGGTGCGCCTGGAGGATATCGCCACCGTCGTGCTCGGGGCGGAGGACTACGACACGGAGGTGCGCTTTTCCGGGCAGACCGCGGTGTTCATGGGGATCTGGCCGTTGCCCAACGCGAACTCGATCGACGTCATCAAGCGCGTGAGCGCCGAGATGGACGCCGTCCAGCGGCAGCTGCCGGAAGGGATGCAGGCGCGGATTGCCTACGACGCCACCGACTACATCAACACTGCGATCCATGAGGTGTTGCGCACGCTGACGGAAACGCTCCTCATCGTGGTGGTCATCATCTTTCTGTTTTTGGGCTCCGTCCGGTCGGTCGTGGTGCCCGTGGTGGCCATCCCGCTCTCGCTGGTCGGCGCGGTTTTCCTGATGCAGGTTTTCGGCTTCACCATCAACCTGCTGACGCTGTTGGCGGTCGTGCTCTCCGTCGGCCTGGTGGTGGACGACGCCATCGTGGTGGTGGAAAACGTCGAGCGCCACCTGCGCGAGGGGTGCTCGCCCGTGGATGCGGCCCTGACCGGGGCCCGGGAATTGGTCGGGCCGATCATCGCCATGACGGTCACCCTGGCCGCGGTCTATGCGCCGATCGGCCTGCAGGGCGGCCTGACCGGCGCCTTGTTCCGGGAGTTCGCCTTCACGCTGGCCGGCGCGGTCACGATCTCCGGGGTGGTGGCCCTGACGCTGTCGCCGGTCATGTGCTCACGGCTGCTCACGCCGGGGTCCTCGGAGAGCGGCCTGGCCGGACGGATTACGCGGGACTTCAAGCGCTTCACGGCTTTTTACGGCCGCTGGCTCGACCGCACGCTCGATGCGCGGCCGGCCGTCTACCTGGTCTGGATCGTGGTGAGCCTGCTTACGGTTCCGATGTTCAGCATGTCGCCGCGCGAGCTTGCCCCCACCGAAGACCAGGGGGTCGTCTTCGGCATCCTGGACGCCTCGGCCAATTCGACCCTCGACCAGACCAGCGTTTCCGCCGCAGAAGTCGACCGCATCTACCGCAGCATTCCCGAGACCGACTTCACCTTTCAAGTGACCCAGCCCAGCAGCGGCTTTGCCGGAATGGTGGTCAAGCCCTGGGACCAGCGCGAGCGCAGCGTCTTCCGCATCCTGCCCGAGCTGCAGGGCAAGCTGCGGTCCATCCCCGGCGTCCGGATCTTTCCCGTGCTGCCGCCGGCCCTGCCGGGCGGCGGCCAGTTCCCGGTGGAGTTTGTCCTGGCATCGACGGTCGAAACCTCCCAGATTCTCGAGTTCGCGCAGCAGATCCAGATGAAGGCCCAGCAGAGTGGGCTGTTTGCCTTTCCGCCGCTCATCGACGTCAAGATCGACCAGCCGCAGTCCGAGATCATGATCGATCGCGACAAAGTCGCCGAGCTGGGATTGGATTTGCAGCGGGTCGGATCGGACATGGCCGCTATGGTCGGGGGCAACTTCGTGAACCGCTTCGACATCGGCGGCCGCAGCTACAAGGTCATCCCGCAGATCCAGCGCGTGGACCGGCTGACGCCGGAGCAGCTCAAAAACATTCACGTCACCGGCCCGGGCGGGCAGCTGGTGCCGCTCAGCACGATCGCCACGATCCGCAATTCAACCGTGCCGCGTTCGCTGAACCGCTTCCAGCAGCTGAACGCCGTGATGATCAGCGGCGTTGCCGTGCGGCCGCTGGACGAGGCCCTGCGCTTTCTGGAGGATGAGGCGGCGAAAATTCTGCCTCAGGGGTTTGTTCTGGACTACACCGGCGAGTCCCGCCAGCTGCGCTCGGAGGGCAACCAGTTTCTGCCGACCTTCGGGCTGGCGGTGATTCTGATCTTCCTGGTGCTGGCGGCCCAGTTCAACAGCTTCCGCGACCCCTTTGTCATCCTGGCCGGTTCGGTGCCGCTGGCGATATTCGGGGCGCTGATCTTCACCTTCCTCAAAATGCCGAACCCGAACGTTTCCTTCTGGACCAACGGCTGGACGACGACGCTCAACATCTACTCCCAGGTCGGTTTGGTGACCCTTGTGGGGCTGGTGTCGAAAAACGGGATCCTGATCGTCGAGTTCGCCAACGCGCTCCAGGAGCAGGGCCGCTCCAAGCGCGCCGCCGTGCGCGAGGCCGCCATGACCCGGCTGCGGCCGATTTTGATGACCACGGCGGCCACGATTGCCGGCCACTTCCCGCTGGTGCTGGTGACGGGCGCCGGCGCCGCTGCGCGCAACTCCATCGGGTTGGTGCTCGTCGGCGGCATGGCCGTGGGCACGTTCTTCACTCTGTTCGTCGTGCCCTCCATCTACCTGCTGATCGCCCGGGAAAAAAATGCAGCCTTAAACAAGGCAGCGGCGCAATCACCCGCAACCCTCCCGGCGCAGCCATCGGCTGTCGATCGTTAAAACGGCCCTGTTTTTATCGCGCATCCGCGAAGCGCCACCGGGAATCGGAAGCGGGCCGGGCCGGGCCGCTTCTGGTCAGGCTTGCCTGATCTCGCGCTCGCTGATCCCCATGAGGTAGAGCAGGCCGTCTAAACCGACGCTCGATATCGAGCGGTCCGCGTTGGCGCGGACGATGGGCTTGGCGTGGAAGGCCACCCCCAGGCCGGCGGTGTGCAGCATGGGCAGGTCGTTGGCGCCGTCGCCGACGGCGATGGTCTGCTCTAGGCTGATGTTCTCCTCCACGGCCAGGGTCTTGAGGATCTCGGCTTTTTTGGGGCCGTCGATGATGTCCCCCTTCAACCGGCCGGTCAGTCTGCCGTTTGCGATCTCCAGCTGGTTGGCAAAGACGTAGTCCAGCCCCAGCCTGCTCTGGAAATACCTGCCGAAGTAGTCGAACCCGCCGGAGATGATCCCCAGCTTGTAGCCGAGGCCCTTGAGGGTGGTGACCACGCGCTCGGCGCCGTCGGTCAGCTGAAGGTTTTCCGCCACCTCGGCCAGCACTGTCTCGGGGAGCCCTTTCAGGTGGGCTACCCGCCGGGTCAGGCTCTCCTTGAAATCGAGCTTGCCGTTCATGGCGGCCTCGGTGATCCGGGCGACCGGCTCCCCGGAGCCGGCCCGTTCGGCCAGGATGTTGATGACCTCCGCCTGGACCAGGGTCGAGTCCATGTCGAAGACCACCAGGCGCCGGTTCTGGCTGTAAAGGGTGTCGACGTGGAAGGAGATGTCGACACCGGTCTGCTCCGATATCGTGAGCAGCCGGCTGCGAAAGCCGTTGGGGTCGGCAAGCCGTCCGGAGACGCTCATCTGAATGCAGGCCTTGGGGCTGGCCTCCGGGTTGAGCAGGGAAACGCGGCCGGAGAGGCGTGTGATCACCTCGATGTTCAGGCCGTTCTCGGCGATGCTCTGCGCAAGCCGGCAGATTTGGGCGGCGTTGATCTTGCGGCCCAACATGGTGATGATCCGGCGCTCCTTGCCCTGCTGGTTAACCCAGGTTTCGTAGCGTTCCTCGTCGATGGCGGTGAACTGCGCGCTGATGCCCAGTTTGTGGGCGGCAAACAGGATGTCCTTGAGCACGGATGCGGACTTGGACTCGTCCGGGATTTCGATCAGGATTCCGAGGGAGAGGAAGTCGTGGATCACGGCCTGGCCCATGTCCAGGATAGTGGTGCCGTAGGCGGCCAGGGCCTCGGTCAGGCGGGCGGTGAGCCCGGGCTTGTCACGGCCCGTGATGTTGATCAGAACGATTTCGCGCATTTTCAGCGAATCCGTGGGGTCCAGGGTTGGGGTGCAGCAGCACCGTGGACGCAGACAGCATTTTTATAGGGACTTGGCCAAGAGGTCAAACAAAATAAAGCGCTGAAAATTGACCCAGCGTTTTAAATGTTCCGAAAAGACCCTCATGTGGATTTGATATCTTTAAGCCAACAACCAGGTAAGATGAAGAGACTATCTGTCACTGTATCGCAGGTTTGATGGTCCTTGATTTTCCTGTGATAGATTAGTACAATTTTTATCCAAGATAGGCAAGCCGCTATAGCTCATGAACGCTCAGCACAAAGCATCCAATTCATGACCAGCCATCTCGGGAAATTACCATCTTGATGCCGATTGCAACCGGGATCCGCAAAGGTGTTCTACTCAAGCTGCTTGCAGCAGCGTTTTTATGTTTTTTCCTTTTCCCCCAACTCGTCTTTTCCGAGTCGGTCCGCATCATGCCCTTGGGGGATTCCATCACCAACGGTAGTGCCTCCGGCGTGGTCCCCAACTCTCCACAGTACTATCTTTCCTACCGGAAAGCCCTGAGGGATACGTTGACGGACCGGGGTCACCAAATTGACTACGTGGGCAGCCAGGTGAGTGGAAACGCAATTTTCAGCGATGCCCAACACGAAGGCCATGGCGGCTGGGTGGCCGACGGCGGCTCGGCGGATGTGAGCATCCGTGCAAACGTTTACAATTTTCTCGTGGTGCATCCCGCGGACATCATCCTGCTTCACATCGGCACCAATGACGTCAGCGCGGGCCATGCCTACGCGAGCGACGTCAACTCCATCCTCGACGAAATCGACCGCTACAGCTTAAGTGTTTGGGTTGTCCTGGCCCTAATCATCAACCGGGCCACTCCACCGTGCCCGCTCTGCACCACTACGACGGCATACAATGACGCCTTGGATGCGATGGTTCGGACACGGCTGAACGACAAGATAGTGATCGTCGACATGGAAAATGGTGCCGGCCTGGACTACCGCCTTTATCCGGCGGGAGACATGTACGATCCCCTTCATCCCTTTGCGAGCGGGTATGAGAAGATGGCGGAAACATGGCTCCTTGGGCTTTTGGATATACTGCCGACAGCGGATGCCGGAACCGACCAGAATGTTAACCCTGGCGACGCCGTCACCCTGAACGGCAGCGGCTCCACCGACGCGCTCGGTAATATCGTCTCCTATACGTGGTTCCAGACGGGCGGAAGTCCGGCCGTTACCCTCGCTAACGCCAACACGGTGCAGGCGCGCTTCACGGCACCCGATACCAGCACCGGCACCGCCCTTACTTTCAGGCTGAGCATCACGGACGACAAAGGATTGACCCACAGCGACTCCTGTGTGGTGAACGTGAATGGCAGGCCCGTGGCCGATGCCGGGCCGGACCAGCAGGTGAACCCGGGTGCCTCTGTGGTGCTGGACGGCTCGAACTCAAATGATGCGGATGGAAGCATTGTTGCCTATCAGTGGCTCCAAACGGCGGGAACCCCGATTGTGGCGCTGGCCAACGCCGGTACAGTTCGGGCATCGTTTACCGCTCCGTCGGTGGGAGGCAGTGGTACCACCCTGACCTTCAAGCTGACTGTCACGGACAACAAAGGGGCGACAAGAAGCGATACCTGCGTTGTGAATATAAACGGCCCGCCCGTGGCCGATGCCGGGCCGGACCAGCAGGTGAACCCGGGCGCCTCTGTGGTGCTGGACGGTTCAGGATCAACCGATGGAGGGGATGGGGCTCTCGCCTATGCCTGGATGCAAGCGTCGGGACCCGCTGTTGCCCTGTCCAACCCTTCTTCGGTAAGGCCCAGTTTTCGGGCACCCACCGCCGGAGCGGTCGGTGCCACGCTAATTTTTCAGCTGATAGTCACAGACAGCGGCGGGCTCCAGTCGGAGGACTCCTGCACCGTGACGGTGTCCCCGCAGGAGGGAGGGGCTTCCGGATCAAGCGGTGGAGGGGGAGGTTGCTTCATCACAGCGTCAGGGCAATGAGTTCGGCGGTTGAACCGCGCTGCGCCGCTAAATTCTCGAGAGCCCTATCCGTATCTGAAAAACGACCATGATGCAAAATCTATCTCGATCTTTCAAGGCGCCCCTTGAAGGGTATACCCATCTTGCCAGTAACACAGAGTCGGCGTTTCGGTGATTTGTCGGATCTGTCACCACAAGATGGCAATCTGTAAACAGCGCCTACTGTGGGTCGATATCTGTGACTCGTTAAGCCTCCTCTCGAATTTTCATAGATAAACCCTTGGTACGCGGGCGGTGATGTCGCAGACGATTTCGTAGTTGATGGTGTCGAGCACCCGGGCGAGGTCGTCCGCGGTGATGGATTCGCTTCCCTGTTTTCCGAAAATGACGACCTCGTCTTCGACCCGCACGCCGGGGACCGCACCTACATCCAGCATGGTGAGATCCATGCACACCCGGCCGACGACGGGCACGCGCCGGCCGCCGACCAGCATCTCGCCCCTTGAGGAGAGCTGCCGTCGGTAGCCGTCGGCGTAGCCGGCGGGGATGGTGGCGATGACGGTCGGGGTCGGGGTGCGATAGGTCATGCCGTAGCTGATGCAGGTTCCGGCCGGAACCGACTTCAGATGGATGATGCGGGTCTTGAGCGCCATGGCCGCTTTAAACGATACGGCCGTGAGGTCGATCTCGTCGGAAGACCTCAGCCCGTAGAGCGCAATCCCCGGCCGGACCAGGTCCAGGTGGGATTCGGGCAGTGCGATGAGGGCGGCGCTGTTGGCGGCATGCCGGAGCGCGAACTCCAGGCCGGCCGAACGCAGCGCATCCAGCACTTCGAGGAAAAGGGCCAGCTGGCGCCTGGTATAGGATGTGTCGGTGCTGTCGGCGGCGGCAAAGTGGGTGAAGATGCCTTCGGCCTCAAGGCCGGGGAGGCGGGCGATGGCCGTCGCCTCGCGGATGAACTCCTCCCCGACGGCAGGGCCGGGCGTTTTCCCGGAGAGGGCCGCCGGCACCATTCCGAGCCGGCCCATGCCCGTGTCCACCTTCAGATGCACGCGGATGCGCTTGCCCTGCGCAGCTGCCGCGGCGGAGTATGCTTTCGCTGCGGCCAATGAATAGACGGACTGCCGCAGGTCGAATTCGACCAGGCGGCCGGCCGCGGCCGGCGGGGTGTAGCCGACGACCAGGATCGGCGCGCCGAACCCGGCCTCCCGCAGGAGGATCGCTTCCGGCAGGCGCGCGAC
>JBGSTS010000087.1:0-30794 GCA_041736435.1 Desulfobacterales bacterium
CCGGCGGCCAGCAGCAGCGGGTTGCCATCGCACGCGCACTTGCGACCGACCCGACGCTCCTGGTGGCGGACGAGCCGACCGGCGACCTCGACCGCGATTCGGCCGAGGACGTGCTCACGCTCATGGAGCAGTTGAGCCTGCGACTGGGCAAGACGATCGTCATGGTGACCCACGACCCGCGCGCTGCGCGGCGGGCCCAGCGCATCCAGTATTTAGACAAGGGAGTCCTGGCCGACCATCATGCTTTTTAAGCTTCTTATCCGGAACGCCTTTCGGCACAAGCTGCGCGCCGTGCTAACGGTTTTCGGCATGGCGGTGGCGATCCTCGCCTTTGGGATGCTGCGCACGCTGGTGGATGCGTGGTACGTCGGCGTGTCCGCCGCCGCGGCCAACCGGCTGGTCGTGCGCAACGCCATCTCGCTCACCTTCTTTCTGCCGATCGCCTATGCCGAAAAGATCAAAGCGGTCGACGGGGTCGCCGCCGTTTCCCATATGACGTGGTTCGGAGGCATCTACATCGACCGCAAAAATTTTTTCGCAAACTTCGCGGTCGAGGCCCGGACGTTCCCGGACCTCTATCCCGAATACACGCTCACGGAGGCCGAGCGGGAGGCCTTCGTCAAGGACCGCAAGGGTTGTGTGGTCGGGCGCGGGCTGGCTGAGCGCTTCGGCTGGGGCATCGGCGACACGGTTACCCTGCAGGGCACGATTTTTGCCGGGAACTGGACCTTCGTCGTGCGCGGGATCTACCAGGGTCGCGATCCCAACACCGACGAAAACCAGTTTTTCTTCCACTGGGATCACCTCAATGAAAGACTCGCCGCGCGCTATCCGCGCCGCGCCAATTATGTCGGGATTTTCCTGATTCTGATCGACGATCCGGACTCCGCACCCATCGTCGCCGGCCGGGTCGATGTGCTCTTCAAGAATTCGCTCGCCGAAACGCTGACCGAAACCGAGCGCGCGTTCCAGCTCGGGTTTGTCGCCATGAGCGAGGCTATTTTGATGGCGATCCGCCTGGTATCGCTCATCATCATCGCGATCATCATGGCGGTGGTGGCGAACACCATGATCATGTCGGTGCGTGAGCGCATGAACGAATTCGCCGTTTTAAAAACGCTCGGCTTCGGCTCCGGGCGCCTCGCCGGGCTCATCCTTGGAGAGGCCTGCGTCATCTGCGCGGCGGGCGGCGCGCTTGGGATCGCTGCAACCTATCCGCTGCTGCGGTTGCTTTCGGGCTATATCGGGAACATTTTTCCCG
The DNA here is from genome assembly GCA_041736435.1 of Desulfobacterales bacterium. Classification (GTDB taxonomy): domain Bacteria; phylum Desulfobacterota; class Desulfobacteria; order Desulfobacterales; family SpSt-501; genus SpSt-501. Next base: position 1,262 of record JBGSTS010000087.1, read on the forward strand.
TCCTGGACGTGAGCCCGCTGACGCTCAAGCTGGCCGTTGCGGCGGTGGCTGCGGTCGCGATCGTCGGGGCCGCCTTTCCGATTCGCCGGGTCATCTCGGTCAAAATCGTGGACGCGCTGGGAAGGGTCGCGTGAAACTGTTATTTGCCTACAGCTTCCGCAACATGCTGGCCCGGCGGCTGACGACCGTTCTCACGGCTGGAGGCATGGCGCTCGTTGTGTTCGCTTTTGCCGCGATCGTCATGCTCGCCGAGGGGATCGAAACGACGCTGGTCGACTCGGGCTCTTACGCGAACGTCGTCATCATTCGCAAGAGCGCCAATTCGGAGGTGCAAAGCGGGGTGGGCCGACGCGAGGCCGCCATCGTTGAAAGCCAGCCGGAGATCGCCTTCGGCGCGGACGGTCTGCCGCTGGTCGCCAAGGAGATGGTGGTCCTGATCAACTTGCGCAAGCGGGGTTCGAACAGCACCTCAAACGTCACCATTCGCGGGGTTTCAGAGGCATCGCTCACGCTCAGGCCCCAGGTGCGCATGCTGGCCGGCCGTATGCCGCGGTCCGGATCGGCCGAAATCATCGTGGGCCGCAGCATTGCCGAGCGATTCCAGAATGCGGGCTTGAACGAGACGCTCACCTTCGCTCGCAGCACCTGGACGGTGGTGGGAATCTTCGATGCCGGCCGCACCGGGTTCAGTTCGGAGATCTGGGGCGACGCCAACCAGTTCCAGCAGGCCTTCCGACGGCCGGCCTATTCCTCGGTGATTTTAAGGCTGCAGGACCCGGAGGGCTTTGCGGCCCTCAAAACACGGATCGAAAGCGACCCGCGGCTTTCACTCGAAGCCAAACGCGAGGTGGCCTACTACCGCGAACAGTCGGAAGTAATGGCCAAGTTTCTGCGCATCCTGGGGACTTCTCTCAGCATCATCTTCTCGATCGGCGCCGTGGTCGGCGCCATGATCACCATGTACGCCGCCGTGGCCAATCGCACCTCCGAGATCGGGACGCTGCGGGCTGTCGGCTTTCAGCGCTCGGCGATCCTGACCGCCTTTCTGGTGGAGTCGCTCCTGCTGGGGCTTGCCGGTGGTGCCGGCGGGCTGCTCCTCGCTTCGGGGCTGCAGTTCTTCTCGGTCTCCACCACCAATTTCCAGACCTTCGCCGAACTCGCGTTCCAGTTTCAGCTGAGTCCGGCCATCGTGCTGGAAGGCATCCTCTTCGCTCTGCTGATGGGCCTGGCGGGGGGGCTTCTGCCGGCGTTCCGGGCCGCCCGGATGAACATCGTCGAGGCCCTGCGGGCGGCTTGATTTCGGTGCCGATCTTGCCGGGCGATGGCGTATTAACCGCCTTAAACTAGTACCGTCATGCCGGAGGCGATCCGGCATCCAAAGCGCCACTGGATCCCGGCTTCCGCCGGAAGATGATGTCGGGACAATTTTGAGCCCATTTATACGTGTTGATGGCGTTCAACCCCAGAAATTTCGTCATCGGGTTGAAATCACCAAATGCTCAGAACGAAAGATGCTCAATGAAGGTGTTCTGAAAATCCGGATGGACTGCCAAATCGAACACTCGTGTTCTTTTGGCAAGGTCTTTCGAGTAGTTGAAACAGGCATCATCGCAAAGGGCGAGAACAGCCCCTGCGCCGGCTGCATTTCCCACTACCTCGATGTCCTCTGCGGGAATCTCCGGGAACATCTCAATGCACAGCGCATCGGCCTTATTGATGTAACTGCCGAAGGCGCCGGCCAACAGTATTTTAGAAGGCCGTTGGATGTTGTTCTCCCGGCACAACAGCTCGATCCCGGCACGCAGGGCCCCCTTGGCCAGCTGCACGGCACGCACATCGGCCTGGGTCAGAACGATGGGCCTTCCGCCGCGGGCGGTCTTCCCGCAGACAATTTCAAATGCAAGCGTGCCGTTTCGGCCCGGCTGCAGGCAGGGGGATTTAAACGCCGGGTCGAAGCTGCCGCTCTTGGTGATCACTCCGGCGCGCAGCAGTTCGGCGACCGTGCTGATGACCCCCGAGCCGCAGATGCCGGCAGCCGGCTGCGGGTGGGCGGCATCGCGCTGGATCAGGGTGTAGTCCAGGCGCTTTGCCCGAATGTTGAAGCGCACGGAGTCTACGGCCCCGGAGCTCGCCTGCATCCCGTGCTGGATGGCCGCTCCTTCCAACGCCGGGCCGGTGGCGCACGAGGTCGCCGCAAACCCCTCTTCCGTCCTAAGGATGATCTCGCCGTTGGTCCCTACATCGACCAGGAGAGTCCCAGGTGGCAGAGCGGACAGATCTGCCGCTAGGGCTGCGCCGATAAGATCCGCACCCAGGTAGCCGCTGATGAGCGGCAGGGTACGCAGCAGGACATCGGGATTGAAATTCAACCCGACCCTGCCGCCGAGCCGGGTCTGCTCGCTGGTAAAACGGGGAGCGTAAGGAAAGACCCCGATCGAGGAGGGATCCTCCCCAAGCAGCAGGTGGATCATGGTGCTGTTGCCGACCACGACCGCTGAGCCGATCCGCTGCGAGTCTATTGCAAGCCGGCGGCACAAGGCGGTCACCGCCCAGTCGATGGCTCTCACCGCCATCGTCTGCAGCCGCTTCAGGCCGTTTTCTACCGTCTGCAGGGCGCTGATCCGGCTGATCACATCGTCGCCGAAAATGGCCTGAGGGTTCCTGGCCGATGTCGATCCTAATACGGTGCGGGTCGCGATATCGCAGAGGTAAACGGCAATGGTGGTGGTTCCCAAGTCCACGGCAAGCCCATAATGGAACGAGGCCAGTGGTCTCCCGATAGGCGCCGGTGTTTCCAAACGCGACATCAGAATAGGCAACCCCTTTTGCACCACCTCCGGAGTGAGCAGACTGCCGTCCGGGATCTCGAGGGTGATGTGATCAAGAACCTGGGTGCAACAGGCCAAGCGCTGGCCGCTGGCGATGCCGTCTTCACCTAAAAAGTTTAGTTCCCGTTCATCCGGGGGGGTTACCAGGTTGGCCCCAGGCCCCTCGACAATCACAAGGCATTTGCCGCACCGGCCTCGGCCCCCGCAGTCCGTGCGCAGCAGGACACCGCCCGCGAACAGGGCTTCCATGAGGTTGGCGCCCCTTTCGGCATCTAGGTACCGACTTCCGATCTTGATCTGAACCCTGTCCTCACCCATTGAGAATTGTATCCCTTTCTTTCCGGGGTGCCACTGCCGATTTCGTCACCTCGGTTATTGTAACCTCATGATAGACTGTAGTATCATCAAGCGAACTTTCACTTTTATAAAAAGTCGCAACAGAGGGCTTAATGGAAATTCTCTCGCTTGTCGGGGGCACCTTGGACCCGGAATCCGTCGCCAAGCGGCTGCGGATCGCTGATCAGGGGCTCTTGCGCCGGTTGATCGATTCCGCGCAGGTGGTGATTGCCCCTGCGGCCGCTTTCCGTGCCGGCTACGTCGATGAAAAGCGCGATGACAGGGTCGTCGTCGACGGCGTGGTCTTCACCAGCCGGGTGCTCCGGCGCAATCTGAACGGGGTAGGCCGCGTGTTCCCCTTTGTGCTGACCGTCGGCAAGGCTATGGATGAGATCATCGACGCGAGGGGGGACATGCTCGAAAAATACCTCCTGGATGAAATCGCCAACATGATCTTGCGTGAGGCCCGAAGCCGATTCGAACAGCACCTTCGTTTCACCTTTGCGATAGAGAAAATATCCTGCATGGCGCCCGGTTCGCTCGAAGATTGGCCAATCGAGCAGCAGGCGCCTTTGTTCAGCCTGCTGCCCGGGGTGGGGACAGCGCTCGGAGTAAGGCTGAACGAGAGCTTTCTCATGCTCCCCCGAAAATCGATTTCTGGAATCTACTTCCCCTCCGAGGCGATTTTTTTCAGCTGCCAGCTCTGCCCGCGCGAGCGCTGCGACGGCCGCAAGGCTCGCTACGATCCGCAGAAGGCAAGTGACTACGGGGTCTTGAAGTAAAAGGAGCGCTCATGGAGACGGGCATATTGTATGGCCGCGGTCGTTTGACGATTCGCTTCCCTGACGAACTTGAGGTGACACCGGTACGCAAGCGGCCGATGCCGCGCCTTGAAGATCCGGCCGGAAAGATCGAAGATGCGTTTCGATCTCCGTCCTCGTGCCCGCCGCTGCGGCAACTGGCCCGCATCCGCAAAACGGTCTGCATCCTGGTTTGCGATATCACCCGTCCAGTCCCCCACGCCGAGTTGCTGCCGCCGCTCATCGAAGCGCTCCTATCCGCCAGCATCGCCAAGGAAAACATTCTCATCCTAGTTGCGACCGGCCTGCACCGGCCGAATGAAGGAGACGAATTGCGCGAGGTGATCGGGTCGGACCGTATTTTTCGATCGCTTCCCATCGCCAACCATTTCGCTCGAGACCGCGAGGCGCATGCGGATCTTGGCCGCACCGCCTCCGGCATCCCGATCCTGATGGATCGACGCTTTACTGCCGCCGACCTGCGAATCGCAGTGGGTCTAGTGGAGCCGCACTTCATGGCCGGCTACTCCGGTGGGCGCAAACTCGTCGTTCCGGGAGTGGCCCACTGCGACACGATTCTCCGGCTGCACGCCGGAGGCATCATGAACCACCCTCTTGCCGCCAACTGTGTCATCGAGGGCAACCCGGTACACAACGAACAGTTGGAAATGCTTCAGGCCGTTGGAGAAATCTTCGCGCTGAACGTCGTCATCGACGAGCAACGGCGAATCGGTTTTGTCAACTTCGGCGAAATCAAAGCAAGCCACGCCGAGGCCGTGGCGTTCATGCGCCGCTATGCGGAGGTGGCCCTGCCGCGGCGCTTCAGGACGGTGGTCACCAGCGCCGCCGGCTACCCGTTGGACAAAACCTTCTATCAGGCGATCAAGGGCATGGTCGGGGTGATGGATATCCTGGAGCCCGGGGGCACCATCGTCATCGCGAGCGAATGCTCCGAGGGGATGGGCAGCCCCGAATTCGTGGAGGCCCAACGCCTGCTATGCCGGATGGGGCCCGAGGGGTTCATGGCCGATGTCCTGGGGCGGAACCTCGCGCGGATCGACGAATGGCAGACGCAGATGCTGGTCAAGGCACTGCGTGGGGGCAGCATCAAGCTGTTCACCACCGGCTTGAAACCCTCAGACCTGGTCGATAGCTATGTGACCCCGGTGACATCGGTAGAGCAGGCCGTACTCGAAAGTGTGAACACCCACCGGGATACCCGCCTGGCCGTGGTCCCGGAGGGCCCCTACGTGATCCCCGTGCATCGACCGGCGTGATTACGATGCCGCCAGTCTTCCAGCCCGAAACGCCTTCAGGTAGCTCATGCAGTAAGGGTCCCGTCCCATCAACGTTTCGGCCGTGGTAATGCAGGCCATCATGCGCTCGTCCAATGGATTGACGATGGCGCCGTCCAACCCCCTGGCGATGGCCATCACCATGAACGTTTGGTTGATGAACTTGCGCTCCGGCAGCCCGAAGGAGATGTTGGACAATCCGCACATTGTGTGCACTCCCGGAAAGGCATGCGCAATGAGCTCGACCGCCAGGAGAAACTCCACCCCGAACGTGTTGTTGGTGGCCACCGGCTGCACCAGTGGATCCACGTAGATGTGGTCCAGGAGCACCCCGTTCTTGACCAGCCCGTTAACCAGCTGGTCGGCGATGCGCAGGCGCTGGTCCGCGGTTTCGGGCATGCCCTCGTCGCTCATGCACAGGGCCACCACTTTGCTCTGGGACTCCGCCACGACGGGCAGCAGCGCATCGTAGCGCTCCTTCTCAAGCGATATCGAGTTGATCATCGCGGTGCCGTGGTGCACCGCGAGTGCGGCCGCAATCGCCTTGGGATCCGGGCTGTCGATGCAGCAGGGAGTCTCAACGGCGCCCTGCAACGTTGCAACCATCCATTTAAGCAGCTCGGGCTCCCGGCCGACGAAGACGCCCGCGTTAACGTCGATGTAATCAGCCCCATGCGCTTGTTGGTCATGGGCCATCTTGACAAGCGCCTCGCCATCCTGCTTCTCGATCAGTTCCCGCACGGATTTGCGGCTGGCATTGATCAATTCACCGACAATCAGCATCGTTGTTCTCCTATCCTGCAATGGGCAATCTCATCGCTCACCGGTGCAGCAGTGTTTTCGCCAGGTCCACCGTGGAGCCGGCATCCGCGCCGTATCCGTCGGCTCCGATGTCGCGCGCGAACTTCTCGTTGACCGGCGCCCCGCCCACCATGACCTTGACCTCGCTCCGCAGCCCGCGGGCCACGAGCAGGTCGATGACTTTTTTCATCTCCGGCATCGTGGTGGTCAGCAGAGCCGACATCCCCAAAATATCCGGCCGGTGCTTCTCGATGTTGGCCACGAAATCCTCTACCGCGATGTTGATCCCCAAATCGACCACCTCGAAGCCCACCCCGCGCAGCATGGTGGCCACCATGTTCTTGCCGATGTCGTGCAGGTCGCCGCGCACCGTGCCGATGAGGACCTTGCCGCTTGCATCCTTCTTTTCCTTTGCCAGATATGGCTCGAGCACGGCCAGGGCCTCGTTCATGGCACGGGCGGACAGCAGCACCTCCGGGATGAACACCGTGCCGTCCCGGAAGCGGCCGCCGATCACCTCCATGGCAGCGAGCATCCCCCGATGTAGGATGTCCTTCGCATTCACCCCGCGGCTCAGAAGCTCGCGGACGTGCAGCTGGATGCCCGCATCGTTTCCGGCGAGCACATCTGCATGCACGTCCTGGAAAGCCTCGTCGGGCAGCGGCGCAGGCGCCGTGCGATCGGCCGCCGCTTGCATGTGGGCTGCGGTCAGGGGACGAGCGGCACCGGCTTGCAGCGGCAGCCGGCCTTCCTTTTCGACCCGTTCCCCAATCAGGGCCAGTCGGTCGAAGTCGGCATTGGGCGGAGTGGTGTCGGCCACCGAGAGAATGAAGCGCTTGCCGGGGGCCACGGCCTTGAAGAAGTGGTCGAGGTAGGTGTTGAGCTCTTCGACGCTCGCCGTTGCCGGAGAGAGCAGGGACTGAATCAGGCCGCCCATGACGGTCAGCTTGCCGGATTGGCACCAGCGCTCGTAGTAGGTCTCGATCGGCAGCTTCGTCATGGGCGCGCAGCAGACCGCCTCGGCCACGTGCATTCCGGAGTCGGCAATGATGTCGATTAGGCCCTGGTTTTCTCCATCGCAGTGGCAGATGACCAACTTGCCCCTGGACGTCAGGTACTCCGAGGCCTTGCGCAGCCAGGGGGTCAGCTCCTTCTGGAAGTACGGCGGGTAGGTGATCATGTCGTCGTAGTTGGCACCCCACAGGACCACCTCGGCCGGTGAATCTGCAACTACTTTGAGGATCTGGTCGTAGACCAGGCCGATGGCATCCGCCAGGCGGCGCATGAGCCTGCGGTGGTCATTGTAATGAAAAAAGAATTCGGTTGCGTCGAGAAAATCGCGTTGGATGTGATGGATGGGCGAAGCCGAAAACGTACCCATCATCACGGCCACACCGTCCTCCCCGATGCGCTGCTGCCAAGTACGGTAGCGGTCGTAGTCCGGGGTCACGGTGATGTTTTCGAAGATATAGGTCCAGATCTCGTAGTCTTCGGGCCGCTTGATGCCGTGCTCCTGCACCCAGGTGATGGAGACCCCGGCATTGCGCATCTCCTCGTTGATCACCTCCTTGGTGCTGACGACGCCCTTGGGGGTGTGGTACTCCACCCGCGTGGACTCCTCGTCGCCCCGGCGGGTTTTCGTTATCTCCAGATGAACGTTGGGCGAGAAGTTGATCCGGTAGCCGTTCTCCTTGAGGCCGTAGAGTCCGATGCCGCGGGTCACGTTCTCCTGGGGGTCGACCACCTCCAAAAGCTCCGGGATCACCTTGTGCAGCGCCCAGCCTTCGGCCCGGGCGATCTCATCGGCGCTGCGCCCCTGGTGGCGCTTGGGCAGGGTGCCCCGATAGGCGTTGGAGTTGTACCAGAGGTCGAAACGCGGGGTGTAGGGCAGCATGTCCGGGGTTTCGCCCCGCATGGCGGTGAGGATGCGTTCTTTTCGAGTCATTGCCGGACGTCTCCTTTTTTTCCGCTTGAGCGCAGTCGCCTTGAAATCACCTGACCGTTAAACCTTTGCGGCGGCAAAGCGGCGGGCCAGCTCGACCGCCTCGGCCGCGTTGGCACCGTAGCCGTCCGCACCGATTTTTTCCGCAAAGGCCCGATCCACCGGCGCACCGCCCACCAGCACCTTGATTTTGTCGCGCAGGCCCTGTGTTTTAAGCTCGCCGATCACTTTCTGCATCTCCGGCATGGTCGTGGTGAGCAGGGCCGAAAGCCCCAGGATATCGGGTTGGATCGACTTCACCTGGTCGATCAGCTTTTCAACGCTCAGGTCCACGCCCAGATCCATCACCTTGAATCCGGCCCCCTCCAGCATCATCGAGACCAGGTTCTTGCCGATGTCGTGCAAGTCGCCTTTCACGGTCGCCATCATGACGGTGCCGCGGGACTGGCTTTCGCCGCCGGCGAGGCGTGGCTTCACGATGTCGAGTCCCGCCTTCATGGTCACGGCCGAAACCAGCATCTCCGGGACGAAAATCTTGCCGTCGCCGAAGTCCTTGCCGACAACGTCCATGGCCGCGATGAGGGCATCGTTGATGATCGCAGCGGGGTCGAGCCCCGCATCCAGCGCCTGCTGGACGAGCCTCTTGATTTCACCGTGCTTGCCGCCGATGACGGCATCCTTGATCGTGTTCAGATGATCGGCCATCGATTTCATCCTCCTTATTCAATCAAAATGGGGTAGCCACCATGCTTCAGGCAGGTCTCCCGCATCGCCATGTAGTTTTCATATTTGGCCCAGTTGGGCACCGAGTTGCCCGACCCCAATGCGAAGCCGCCGCCGGGCGCCGCATCGCGCAGCAATTCTTTCACGCGAGCCTCGATCTCCGACGTCGAAGCGTTGCGCAGCAGTTCGTTGGACACGTTGCCGATGAGGCAGATACGGTCTCCCCACTGCTTCTTGACCTTGGCCATGTCCATGCAGGAGGGGTCAATGGGCTGGATCACGTCCAGGCCCATGGCGATCAGATCGTCCATGAGCACGCTGAGATCGCCGTCCGAATGCATCAGGAAGATGCGGTTGTTCTCGTGGCACCTTTCGCCCACTTTCCGGTACCAGCTTAAGACGTGCTTTTTAAGAGCCGCCGGTGAAATCATGGGACCGGTCCCGAAAGCGATGTCGTCCACCACCCAAACCCCGGCCACGTGGTCCATGCCGAAGATCGTCTCGAGGGCCTTGAACTGGATCGTCGCCACCCGCTCGAAGACCTCGGCAACGAAGGACTCGTCCATCACCAGCTTGAGGGCGAAGTTGTTGAACCCCATCAGCATCCAGGTGAGCGTGAAGATCTTGCCGGAGATGGCAATCACCTTCATTCCCTCCGGCAGCAGCTTCTTGACCGCGTGCAGTTTGCTGAAGTCGATCTCGGCCGCGGCCTCCCATGGAAAGGTATCCAGGTCCGGCCGCTCATGAATGAAGCTTGTCATTTCCAGGTTCCAGGCCTTGGGGTCGGTTGTTCCGGGTTTATCCCGCAGCACCATCTCCTTGAGAACCCGGGTGATCTTGGACTCCTCGGTAACCTTGCCCGGGGACATCATGCTGACGGTGATGGGGATGAAATCGTAGCCCGCCTTGGACCAGAACTCCACCTGCCCGGCCAGATCGTCGGCGGTCACCGTCCGGCCCAAAAACTTGCTCTGGATGGAGTAGTCGATCAGTATCTCCCCCAGCGGCACCCGGTCGGTTTCCCGGTGGTGAACGGCCGCCAAAAAACGGTTGAAATCGGGCTTTATATCCATCTGTGATCTCCCTGCGTAAAGAGGTTCAAGGGTTCAGAATAGAAGTGGTCGCTTTATGTCCGTAGGTTCACAGTCGGTCGGTTCACGGTTTTGAAGGGAGCTAACCGCAGAACCACTGAACCTAAAGACCTTCTTCAAAATCCTTCCCGCACCGCCGCGACAATGGCCCTGAGGTTTTCGATCGGTGTCGACAGCGGAATGGCGCACTCCGGGCCAATAAGGTGCACACCGGCATCGATGGCATAGCGGGCCTGCTTGTAGACGTCCTCCGGGGTACCTTGCAGAAGGGCCTGCGCGTTGTTGACGTTGCCGGCTAGGGAAACCCGATTTCCGATGCGCTGAACGGCCTCCCTTGAGTCCACCTGCCACTCGAAGTGATAGGCGTCCACGCCTGTTTCAGCGAACAGCTCCAACCGGTCCGAGCAGTTGCCGCAGACGTGCAGGATGATGGGCCCGCCCACCTGACCCATAATCTCTTGGTGAATGGGCAACAAATACTCTTTGTAATGATGCGGCCCAACTAAATTGCGGGTGGCGTGGTCGGCAAGCACGACGATGTCCGCACCAGCCGCAAACTGTGCGTTGATAAAAGCGACCGAGACTGGAATCAATTGGCGCAGCATCCGTGAGACCTTGTCGCTTTCACCCATTCCCACCGCCAGCAGGAAATTTTGGGTGCCGGCCATGTGGTAGGAAAGCGTCCAGGGGCCCATGACTTTGCCGATGATGGCCACCCGCCCGCCCACCTGCCGCCGCAGGATGGAAATGGCGTCCAGCACCACCCGGCAGGATGGTTTTTCTAAAAAATCCTGGGGCATGACGATGTCGGAAAAATCCGCGTTGGGGAAATCTTTGACGTCCGGCATTTTGTCCCGGTCGCCCCAGTCCACCTGGGCCCCCAGAGCAGCTGCCTCCTGCACTACGGAGTACTCCGGCATCACGGTATCAAAGCCGATCACCTCGTGTCCCGCCAAGGCCAGTTCGGCCATCGCCTGTGGGTTGAGGTGCGCTTCCGGGAAGAAAACACCCGCCTTCTCCATCAAGCCGTGGCAAGCGACCGACGTGGGGTTTCCCGCCGCCGGCCGTGGACCGCGCCGCCCACCGAACATCGCGGACATCACCAAGTTGTGAGAGTTGGTCTTCATTTGAGTCTTTTCCCCCTGACAACGGTTTTGGTCTGCAGCAGGTCGAACCCACAGAGAGTGCTCTGCTGGAGATCGATCTTAAGATTGGATTCGATACGCCGCACCACATCGAAAAGGTGCAGGACGATTTGCCTTTCGGCCATGTCCGAGTCTTTGGCGGCGATGGCTCGAACCATACGGGTGTGAAAGGCAAAGGCGTCTTCGATGGCCCCTGGCAGCTGGGAAACCTCGCCGATAAAACGCTGCAGCATGTCCTGAATGGTTTCCAGGAACTTGTGCAACACCCGGTTGCCGCTCATTTCGGCTAGCTTGAAGTGAAACGCCGTGTCGTACCGGGTGAATTCGGCCCCATTGGCCTGCTGGAGGGCTTTACGCTGCTCCTTCAAAATGCTTCTGACGTGGCTGATCTCTGTGGGCTGGGCGCGCTCGACCGCGAGTCGAACCGTGGTGCGTTCGATGCTGATGCGCGCCTCGATGAACTCCCTCACGCTGAGCGGGTCCAGCAGGAACTGGCCGCTCAGGGCGGTCAGGTATCCACCGGGGCTGGGCAGCTCGACCACCGTACCTACCCCCTGGCGGGAGACCAGAAGCCCCATGGTGGACAACTTGTTCACGGCTTCGCGCAGGGTGTTGCGGCTCACCCCCAGCTGTCGGGCCAGCTCATCCTGGGGTGGCAGTTTCTCGCCGCGCCGGAACCGCCCGGTGGCGATCAACTCGTGGAGCGCTTCAAACACCCGGGTCGTGGCAGATGTTTTTTGAATGGGTCTGAGGTTCATGGGTGGGCTCCGGACCCGACGGGCCGCTTGAATTGTTTCTGCAATGGCCCGAGGTCTTGAAGAACGCGTTGCAGCCCCGGCAGTTCACCGGCAGCGTCGAATGGAAGTGGAAAGCCTGCATCGCCGACCGCTATGCCTTTGGCGCGCGCCTCCTCGGCCAGAGCAGGCGACACCGCCAGTTCTTCGAGGCGTGAGGTGTTTACGATCCATGCAAGCCGCAAAAAGGCTGGGGTCCACGTTCCGATGGAACGCAGGGCCGCCTCGAGAAGTTGGCGGTCGGAAGGCAGGCTGATCGGTATGCGGCCCTTTTCCGGGGCCACCGCCGTGATGCAGTTGAGGGCCGTCATTTCAGCATCCATCTTCTCCACCACCCGCCGATGCACAAAGTCGGCCAATCCTAACCCGATGGCGTTGCCTCCGGTTTTCTCCGACAGGTCGCGCAGGGCGATACGCGTGATTCGCGGCCGCTCGCACTCCTTTTCGTAGATATTCATGATCCGGCCGATCACTTTGGTGTCGAAACCGGCGCCGGATATTTCCTTCCCGATCTCGTCCACAAGCAGCACATCCAGGCGCTCGAAGGGCAGCGTGGCGTGATGCCGCTGTGCCTCGCGAAGCAGTTCCGGTTCCCGCTCGAAAACCGCTTCTGCGGGCACGGCTTCGATGCGGCGTACGCGGTTGGTCTTGTCCTCGAGAATGGCAAGGCCGCCGCGAATGGGTAGCCTGGCGAACAGCACCCGGGCAATCGCCTGGATCGCCCGAACGTAGCTGATCCTGACCGCCAGTTGGTGCATGACCTCGGCGCCGGCGATGCGCCCCAGCCCGACGACGGCCATTTTGATCAGCCCGGACTCGAAGCCACCGATGAACTCGGTGTGCTCCTTGACGCGGTTGACCAGAATGATGTGATCCGCCTCGACGGCCGCCCGGTCAGCGTATACCGGGCAGCCTTCGACCTCGCCCACGACGATCGGCTCGAGCCGATCGTGGAGAGGCGCCCCCAGGCTCTCTTCATTCTGCCCCAGGTGGTGGAGGACCTCGACCTGACCCCTGGCGGAGCCGCCCCCGTGGCTGCCCATGGCTGGCAGGATCAGCGGCCTCGCCCCCTGGCTGTTTACGAAGGATACGACGGCGTGCAGCACCTCCGTCATGCAGGCCACCCCGCGGCTTCCCGCCGTGATGAGCACGGTCTGACCGGGGCCGATCATGTTAAGCCTTCCGGACCGCCGGATTTCATCGAAAACAGCCTGCTGCACGTTCAGTTCGCTGCTTCGTTCGAAACCCTGTTCGACAAGGTAGAGCTTCGGGAATTCCATGACTCGTTCCTTCTTCAAGGGCTAACGGCTCATCAGCGAAGGCAACCACAACGAGAGTCCGGGGAAGGCACAGACAATCACCAGAGCCACAAACGTCAACCACAGGTACGGGAGGTTGGCCTTGTACACATCCGTGATGCTGATTTCCGGCGGTGCCACGGAGGCCATGTAAAACACCGAAGGGCCGAAAGGCGGCGTCAGGTAGGAGATGTGCATGTTCATGCAAAATACCACGCCGAACCAGACCGGGTCGAATCCCAGCGACACGATGATCGGGATGAACATGGGCCCGGTCAGCAGCAGGATGCCGATCCAGTCCAGAAACATTCCCAGGAACACCCAGATGATCTGCATGGCGACGATGACGCCCCACGGCCCGAACGGCAGATCCATGATGGCGTTCCGGACGAACGTGGCCCCACCGGCCAGGGTGTAGACGCCGATGATGGCCTGGGCGCCGAAGAACAGCCAGGTCAGCATGCAGGATATCCAGATCGTCTCATAGCTGGCGCGCACGATCACCACCCAGGTGAGTCTGTGGTTCACGGCGGCGCTGATGATCGCGCCCAGGCAGCCGATGGCGGCAGCCTCGGTGGGTGTGGCAATGCCCACGTAGATCGAGCCGAGAACGGCCAGCGTGATCAGGGCCGGCATGATCAGGCCTTCCAGCATCTGCAGTTTTTTCTTCAGTGGGATGTTGCGGTCTTCTTCGGAGGCGGCCGGTGCCAGGTGCGGCCGGCGCCAGACGCTGAACATGATGTAGCCGATGAAAAGGGCCGCCAGCAGCAGGCCGGGTATGATCCCGGCGATGAAGAGATCTCCGATGGACACACCGGCCGTCATGCCATAGACGATGAAGACGATGCTGGGCGGAATGAGGGTTGCCATACCGCCGCCCGACGTGATGCAGCCGAGCGCAAGGCCCTTGTCGTAGCCGCGGCTCAGCATCTGCGGCAGCGCGATGAGACCGAACGTCACGATCTCGGCACCGACGATGCCCACCATGGCGGCCATTGCCACGCAGGCGATGATCGTGCCGATGGCCAGCCCCCCCCGCAGTCGGCCGGACCACACGTAGACCGCATCGAACAACTGCTCGGCGACCCCGGACTTCTCCAAGATGCATCCCATGAGCACGAAAAGGGGCACCGAGACCAGCGCGTAGTTCAACATCATGTGAAAAACGCGTGTCATGGTCATGAACATGGTCGAGGGATCGAAAAGCCCGACCGTGAAGATGACCGCGGTGGCCCCCATGGTCCATGCCAGGGGCAGCCCCAAGATCAGCAAGGTGACGAAGGTGACGACCAGCAGCACCGTGATCAGTTCAACGCTCATAGCTCTTTCCCATTTTTAACGAAATAGAGGTCCCGGATGAACTTGACCGCACCTTGCAGCAGGAGCATCACGCATCCAATCACGAAGATGGACTTGATCGGATAAATAGGAGGGTTCCATGGGGTGCCGGAGGATTCCCGAATGGCAATCGATTCCAGGGCGAACTGGAAGCCCACCCATAACAGCATCACCAGGTAAAGGGTGAAAAAAGGGAATGTGATCAGGTCGAGAACACGCTGACCGCGCAGGGAGATCCGGGAATAGATCATGTCGATCTTGACATGGCGGCCCACCTGCAGCGTCCAGGCCGCTCCCAGGACGTAGAGAATCGCACAGAAGTAGATCATGAGCTCGCTGGCCCACATGGTGGGCTTGGTGAACACGTAGCGGGCAATGATTTCGTAGAAAATGCAGAACAGCGTGGGGAAGAGGATGAAGGCGGTGAGCTGCCCCACTCTGGCATTGAACGTGTCGATCAGGTCCAGGAGCGACTTCATTGGGGTCCATCCTGAAGTTGGGGGGAGAACGAGGTCTCCCCCCGATTTTAGTGACAGCGGCTATTTGATGCGTTTGATTTCCTTCAACCACGCGACCTGGGCCTCGATCACCTTTTTGGACATGGGGCTCTTTTCAGCCCACTCCTTCCAAACGGTGCCCCGCACGAATTCGCGCAGCCGATCGATCTCCTCGGGCTTCCAGGTCAGCGGCTGGAGGCCCATGGCCTCCATTTCCTTCATGGCCTTGAAGTCCTCGATGGCCAGCTGACTCAACTGATGCGAGTTCAGCTCGCGCACCAGGCTCTTGAGGATCTGCTGGATGTCGGCGGGCAGTTTCTCCCACTCCTTCTTGTTGATGGTGAAGTCGCTGATGGGCATGGAGCGGTATTCCGGGTAGATGTAGTACTTGGTCACACGCGAGAACCCCATGCGATGGTTCACCGCCGGCGTGGACCAGTCGGCACCGTCCACAACCCCCTTGTCCAAAGCGCTGTAGGCTTCTTCGCCGGGCAGAATGACGACCCCGGCGCCCAGATGCTTGAGCATGTCGGCGGTCATGCCCTGGGGCGAGCGAATCTTGTGGCCTTTGAAGTCCTCCATCTTGTTGGCCGGGAACTTCAGGAACATCGACTCGCGCCCCCACAGGACGACCCCGATGCAAACCCCGTTGTACGGGGCATAGAGCTCGTTCATCAACTCCATCCCGCCGCGGTAGTTGAAAAACGTGTCGTACTCCCAGGGCTGTTCGTAGGCAAACAGGAAATCGGTCAGCGGAGCGAAGGCTGCCTCTTTGCCGACGAAATAGCCCGGCCACACATTGATGACCTGCAGAATATTGTTTTTCAAAGCGTCGATGGTTTCAAAGGTGGGAACGATCCCGCCGGCCGGAAACGGCGTGATTTCAAGGCGGCCGTTGGTGGCGGTTTTGACCTTGGCGCAGAACTCTTCAAGGTATTTGTAAGGCGGTTCTCCAGCGCTCCAAAGGGTTTGGAGCTTCCATTTGGTGGTCTGGGCCTGGGATAAAGGGGCCGTAAACGCAAATGCGAGGGCGACGATCACGGAAAATATCAGAATGCGTTTTACCATGGTGAAGCCTCCTCTGGGGTTGGGTAAATGATGGTGGACTTTTAGCGGTTAAAAATTTTCGGGCCGGCGGGGGTAACCTCCTTTCGTTAAGGTTGAGCACAGTTGGCGTTACGGGCAAATGTTGGATCGTAGTATGATTGGACGATAAGTGCTTGTCAAGGGGTTTTTGGATGCGAATTTGTCGCAACCACCGATTTAAACGCGAGAAGGAGTCAACCCAATCCGGGTTGACTCCTTCTCAGTCAAAATTCTAGAATTCTATGGAACGCTCTCAATATTTAAAGATTTGGATTAGCGCTGCGATGGTGGGAAATAGTGTCGATCGCTCGGATGTTGGAAAGGATTTCCAACCTAACCGACCGTTACCTCAATCTGGCTCATAAACACCTCGCCATGCAATCGTTTTCCAAATCAGGGTCTTTGCATCTGCCCGTTTTTATTATAATTACAAGCAATTCAGATTTTCGTATCCTTTCTGTTATCTATTTTTTCAATTAGAGCTTGCCGTCAAATTCGACTGCCTCCAAGAGCATGTTGAAGATGCCCGGGACCGCTGAGGCCACCCGGTTCCAATTGGCGATATAGGGAACCTCCATCGGGGTTTTGAGAAACTGCTGAGAGGCACTTTCAATGCACTTTAAAAAAGCTTCCGCCTGACTCACTTCGCTGTGGCGGTCGTATTTCAACCCGTTAATAGCGGAATCGTGCTCATAGCGCGTGATGAAATCCTGAGCAATGCGCAGGTAACATGACTTCAGCGAGATAAAAAACTCATGTGAAAGCGTGAACCCCCGGCTAGCCATATTTCTGAAAATGCACTTGGCGATGTCGGTGCCCATTTTCAAGAGGCCCTTGTCGGGGTCCTCCAGCAGCATAGGCTGATGCTTGTGCTCGTAGTTGTCGGAAAGGTCCACCTGGCAGACTCTGCTGAGAACGCAATTTCGGTGGACCTCCGCTAGGACCCCGACCTCGATTCCCCAGTCGCCCGGAATTCTGAGCCTGCGCGCAAGTTCGGTGTCCATTGAGAATTCACCGGCCAGGATGTAGCGGAAGCTGTCGAGGTAGTCCAAAAATTGGTCCGCACCCAGCGTCGCCTTGAGTGCGCGAATCAGGGGCGACACAAAAATACGCGTAACACGGCCGTGCATTTGCTTCGTGACTCTGCTGTAATAGCCCTTGCAGAATTCGAAGCCGATGTTGGGGTGGGTCACGGGGTAACACAGCCGCGCCAGAAGTTCCCGGTCATAGGTGACGACATCGCAATCGTGCAGGGCAATGACCTTGCTGTCTTCAAGGGCTAAAATATAGCCGTAGGCGATCCATGCCGATCTGCCCTTCCCATCTTCGCCGACATCGATTCCGTTTTGACCTAACAGCGCGTAAATAGATTCCAGTCTTGGACCCGTACACCAGATCAGTTTTGGCTTCTGCGGGAGGGTGGCGAAAAACCTCCTGGCATCGTCAAAATCCTCCCGCGACGCCCTACCAACGGTGACAATTACGTTTTTAAGGTAACGAACGTGGCTGAGTTCTTGAGCGATTCGGGGAAGACCGGCTCCTTGGAGTTCAACCGGAATGTAAGGCAGGACCAGAGAGATGGGTCGGTGTTTGGAAGCCTGCTCCAGTTCAGCCTCCAACTCACCCAGTTCTCGACGTTTGAGCTTATGAAAAGTTGCAATCTCGCCGTTTTGAAAGAAATCGGACATGTGATCCTCCCTTCGTTGGTGGAAGGCGGCTCGCTTTGAAATTCACAACCCGAAATTTAATTCAACACTAACGAAAAAGATTGTGCAATAGAAAACAGGTTGTGGGGGTTGTGACCGGATCGGAATTGAAGGGGATCTTTTCCTGCTCGATGAGGTTGAAGTAGCCTTCCGCACATCGGCACAACTGATCAGGCTCGGGGTCGTATCCTCCCCAGTCCTGCTCCAAAACAGCCCAATGGAAATCGTCCGACCCCTGAGAGAATTTTAACGGGCTTTGCAGCAATTTTTTTTGAGCGGAAACTCGCAATCATGGGTCAATATCAGAGCGGCCCGTAAAGGCTCCCGAGAAAATGGTTCATCTGCCGGTACCACCAGGGCCAGTCGTGGTTGACGTCGTGCCCCCAGAAATCGATCCATGCCGGGATCGATTTCTCGCGGAAGATGCGTTCGAGATCGCGTGTGTCCTCGATGGCCTCCTGCTCCCAGGCCCCTTGGCCGACGCAGACGATGAGGGTGCTGTCCCGGTACCAGTCCAGAAACCATGGATCGCTTAGCCCCGGCAGGTAGGAGACCGGTGAGTTGAAGTAAACCGCCGGCAGGTCGGCGGCGTTCAGGCCGAACTCGGGCCGGTCGAGGCGGTAGAGACCGGACAGGGCGATGGTGCCGCCGCAGGCGTCGGGGTGCTTTAAAAAGAAGTTCACGGCGTGGTAAGCGCCCATGCTGCAGCCGGTCGCCAGGGGACGCCCCCCCGCGGTGCGGCTGTGGTCCCGGATGAAGGGGATCACCTCGTGCGCGAGGTAGCCGTCGTAGGCCTCGTGCCGGGCGTTGCGCTCCGCCGGAGGAATACCGGTATTGTACCACGACTCGCTGTCGACGCTGTCCACCGCATAGAGCTTGATCCGACCCGAGTCGATAAACCCCGCGATTTCGCCCACCATGCCCATGCCCTCGAAATCGAAGTAGCGTCCGCGGGAGCTGGGAAAGACGATCAACGGTTTGCCGTTGCGGCCGTACACCTTGAGCTCCATGCCGCGGTTCAGGCGCGGGCTCCACCAGTGGTGATGTTCGGTGTGCATGCTATCCTCGTTTTCGATCAACCCGGGGTAGGGGGTTCGTGGATGAATCGGATTACTTCCGTAATCTGTTCCATATCCGGAGAGCGGAAGATGTAGCCGATGTCCCCCAGCGCGCTGCTGAAGACACCCGGAACGCTCTCCACCTGCAGCATCAATTGCCCGAAGCGGGCCAGGATCTCTTCATGGCTGTGGGCGTAGCGGGTGTGATGCTTGCGGCTGGCGTAGCAGCAGTGGTAGGCCCGCCGGTAGTCGAGGTCGGCGCGGCCATGCACCAACAGCTCGGCCCAGGCGCGGTAGATGTCGATGTCGGCGGTGTAGTTGAACATGTCGGTGGTGTAGCCGCCCGGCGGTCGCATGTTGACCTCCAGCGCCACGTAGTCGCCGGCGGCGGTCAGGAAGAACTCCAGGTGGAAAAAGCGCTCCCGCACATCGAAGCTCTTCAGACAGCGGCGGCCGATGCGTTCGAGCTCCGCCGGAATCTCCCGCATGGAGGTATAGTGGATGTGCCGCGCCTCGTTGACGGTTTCCATGATGCCCTGGCTGAACACGTGACCGGTCAAAAACAGCGGGTTGCCGGCAGCGTCCGCCAGGCCGTCGAAGGAGTGGATGGTGCCGGTAATGAACTCCTCCATCAGGTAGTCCAACGGGGGTTTTGCGCTGAGAAACGCTTCGAGGCCCTCGTCGGAATCGATGCGAAAGGTGTGCAGGGCGCCTACGCCGATGTCGGGCTTGGCGATCAGGGGATAGCCGGTTTCAGCGGCCAGCGTGCGGGCGTCGGCGGGGGTTCGAACCACCCGGCCGCGGGCGACTTGCACCCCGGCCTGCACGAAGCGCTCCTTCATCTTCGATTTGCGGCGGATGACGTCGATGTCCGCCGAACGGACGCCGGTTATGTTGAACTCGTCGCGGATGCGGGCCTCGGTGCCGAGCCAGTACTCGTTCAGGGACTCGAAGCGGTCGATTTTGCCGTAGCGATGGGTGAAGTAGCCGCAGGCCCGGATGAGTGCGTCGTCATCGTGCATGTCGGGGACGCGGTAGTACTCCGTCAGCGCCGAGCGCAGCTGCCCGGCCAGCGCGTCGTAGGGCTGGTCGCCGATGCCCAGTGCGTTGGCGCCCGCCTGCCGTAGCTGCGTCCAGAAGCGATGATAGTGCGGGGGGAAGTGAGGCGATAACACCACGATGTTGCGGTTCATGACGCCGGGTCCGTCTGCCGCACGGCGGCGGCGATGATGGGGATGTCGGACTCGTTCGCGGCGCGAAACAGGTAGCGGACGCGGCCCATGATCCCCTGGAAGATGGGTGGGTTTTCGGCCGTCTCCACCAGAAACTGCCCGAAGCGCGAGAGGATCTCCCCGTGGGACAGGGTGTAGGCCTTGTCCTTGCGGCCCACGTAACCGACCGCGAATTTTTTCTCCCGGGGAAGCTCGACAGGCTGCCCCATGACCATGCAGGCCCAGGCACGGTAGAGGTCTCCGTCTACGCTGTAGTTCATCATGTCCAGGATGGCTCCGCCCGGGGGCCGGCTGTTGATCTCCATGGGGACGTACTCGCCGGGCCGCGCAAAAAATTCGAAGTGGAAGAATTTGCGGCGGATGCCGAAGGCCGCCACCAGAGAGGTCCCGATCTCGGCGAGCCGCTCGGGGATGCGGCGGCTGGTGTAAAAAAAAGTGTCCGTTCCCAGGGTGTACTCGATGAGGCCCTCGCCGTAAACGAGGCTGTTTTCGAAAATGATCCCTCCCTGCCGGTCCGTGAGCCCGTCATAGGTGATGATCGGGGCGTCGATGAACTCCTCGAGGAGATACCCCGGAGCGAGATCCGGGAACAGGGTTTCGAGTTCCGGCGGGCTGCCTACGCGGTAGGTGCCTCCGGCCCCCACGCCCTCGTCCGGCTTGAGGATCACCGGGTAGCCGAGGTCCCCGGCCAGCTGCAGCGCCTCTTCCAAATCGGAGACCGGGCCGCCGCGGGCCACCGGCAGAGCGAGGTTTTTGAAAACCCGCTTCATGAGCGACTTCTTCTTTATGGGGTCGGTCTCCTCGAGGCGAATGCCGGGGATTCCGAAGCGTTCGTTGATGATCGCCTCCAGCCGCAGCCAATTTTCGTTGTGCGACTCCACGAGGTCGAAAGCCCCCTCGAAGCCCAGGGCATGCTTGGCTTCCAGCAGCTCGCCGACCGCTTGCGCCGCCTGACGCCAATTGGTGAGATCCGTGCGCACGTACCAGCGGATCCAGGAGCGCACCTCAGCCGGCATGGAAAAAAACTCGGCCTCGCCGATGGCCCAGACCCGGGCCCCCAGTGCATGCGCATGGCGAATGAAATGAACGTAGTTCGGCGGGAACTCGGGCGAAATGTACAATATGTCCATGAAAGCGGTCCCCGGTGAGTGTGCTAAATGTCTACAACGGTGTGGAACCGTAATGCAGAGACGTGAGCAGTCAAGCTGCAGAGCGGTGATTCATATTCCTCCGGAGCCGATCCCTCAGGCCAGTTCGTCGAAACGGCAGGTAAGCGACACCCCTTCACCGTCGAAGGCGCTTTTGACCTTGTAGGGCAGGGTCTTGAAAAGCCGGATCATGGCCTGGTTGCCCGGGTTGGTGTAGGCGATCAGGCCGAACACGCCGTTCTCGCGCGCGGCGTCGGCCAGCTTGCGAAGAATCCGGCGTGCGATCCCCTTGCCCTGGTAGCTCTTGTTGACCGAAAACGCCACTTCGGCCATGTTGGTTTTGGTCAGGAGCATGCACTCGCCGACCGCCACCACGCGGCCGAACCCGAATTCGCCCACCACCGCCAGCAGGGTGAGGTCCTTGACGTAGTCGATCTGGGAGCGGGACTCGACCTCGGCGCGCGGGAAGCTGGTCTTCTCGTGCATGAACCGCGAGAAGATATCGTCCTTGTCCAGGTTGTAAAAGTGTTCCTGGATCCGGCGTTCGTCGACGGGTTTGGCCGGGCGGATCGTGACCTCTTCGCCCTCGACGGCCATGGTCTCTTCGAGCTTTACCGGGTAGATGCCGTGCACCGCCTCGCCGAGGGTGCGTTCCGGGCCGATCAGGCCGAGCCGCTTGGCATCGGCAAAAAGTGTCTCCCGGAAATCCGGGTGTGCGATGCTGATCATCCCCACGACCCGCTCCTGCAGGCTTTTCCCGAACAGGTTGAAAGTCCCGTACTCGGTGGCCACGTAGTGGACGTCCGCACGCGGCACCGCCACGTTGGTGTTGTTGAGGATCGGGACGATGTTGCTGCTGCGGCCGTCCTCCGACGTCGAGAAGAGCATGAGAATGGATTTGCCCCCCGGAGAGCGTTTGGCACCCCGCACGAAATCGACGATGCCGGAGGTTCCGGCGAAAAACGTCAAGGCCGAGGCCTCCACTTCCACCTGGCCGGTGAGATCCATGGTGCGGGCCACGTTCATCGACACCATGCGGTGATGGCGCGAGATGATGAACGGGTCGTTGACATAGTCCGAGGGGTGAAAGTCAACCGCGGGGTTGTTGTCCAGGAATTCGTAGAGGTTGCGCGAGCCGATGGCGGCCGATGCCACGATTTTGCCTTCGTTGAAGCCTTTCAGCCGGTTGGTGACCACGCCCTGAGCGTAGAGGTGCATGATGTCGTCGGTCACGAACTGCGAGTGCACGCCCAGGTCGTTTTTCTCGCCCAACGCCTGGATGGTGGCTTGAGCCGCTGCATCCAGGCCGATTTGCAGGGTCGAGCCGTCTTCCACCAGCCGCGCGATGAGCGCGCCGATGCGCGCCGCGGTTTCCGAGGACGGGCGGGGGGCAACGGTCATGAGCTCCTCGTCGTGCTCGACGATGATATCCACGTCGTTGACGTGGATAAAACTCTGGCCGAGCACCCGCGGCATGTTCGCGTTCACCTGGGCGATGAGCAGATCCGCGGAGAGTGCGGCGGCCCGGGTCACATCCACCGAAATGCCCAGGCTCATCCAGCCGAAGTCGTCGGGCGGCGAGGTCTGGATCAGGGCGACGTGAATCGGCAGTTTTTGGGAGAGAAACAGGTCCGGGACCTCGGACATGTTGATCGGGGTGATGAAGCGCTTGTGCCGAGCGATCGATTCGGCGTTGGTGGCTCCCAGGTAGATCGTGCGGATGCTCAGGGCGAAATCCTGGGTCTGGTCGGCGAGCGATGTCAGGGCCGCCGTTTCCCGGCTCATCAGACGGACGACCTCGAGCCCGCTTAACTTGCCGGCAGACTCGAACAGCGCTTGGACGAGGGCCTGGGGCTGGCCGCAGGCCGAACCGATGAAAACGCGCTGACCCGGCCGGATCACCCGCATGGCCTCGTCCGCGCGGCGGCGTTTTTCCAGGTAGGCGTCTGCCCAGTAAGTGGATTTCGGCAAGGCTCTCCTCCTCACGCGACATGAGTGGCCTCCACGCAAAAGCCGGTAAGCCGTCCCTGGGGTCGGACAGGGCAACCGGTCGGCAGGCGCGGTTTGGCCGGTTTAATAGGTCACGCTACTGAAATCGCCTGCTGTTGTCAAACAGCAAGCGGGCCGCGAGGCGATCCGATCCGCCGCTGCGCCTGAGGGTTTGAACGCGGCGGATCTCCGCCGTCACATTGAGCGACGCATCGCTCCAAGGACTGTCAGCTAATTTTACAAAATGTAAATCAAGAGGCGAGGACGAAGGGCCTCGCTTCGAAACCGGCCCGGCCCGGGTAAAAATTTTTTTTCGCTATATAATTAAGCAATTGGGAGTTTAAAAACCGGGCCTTCCAACTGGCATGGGGATTGCTCTTCCAGAGTGCAAAGATCCGTCTCGCCGCGCGGCATCGCCCTGTGCCGATGATGGGGTATCGCAATGGCTGCGAGCAGAGAGGGTGCCACATGTTTTATTCAACCCGGGCCAAACTCCTTGCCGGTTTTTTAGGGGTCACGCTCCTCGTCGGAGCGGTATCCTTGGTGATCGGGGTGCACCTGATCGATCAGAACGTGTTTGGCGAGGCCTTGAACCGTGTGCAGCGGGATCTCAATGCCGCCCATGAAATGTATCTGAGCCGTGTCAAACAGGTCAGGACCGCTCTCAGCATAACCACCCTCGGGTTTGCTTTCATCTCCTCGGTCAGCGGGCAGAACACGACGGATTTGGGAGTTCGGCTCGAACGGTTGTCCCGGCTGGCTGAGCTGGATTTTGCAGGGATCGTCACCGAGGACGGCCGGACCCTCTGCCGCATGGGGCCTTACGCATTTGCCGGGCCGGCGTCCCGGGGGGAGAACCCGCTTGCCAAGCTCGTCTCCGAGCAACGGGTCTCCGTCTCCGGAACGATGGTGTTGGATCGGGATTTCCTTATCAGCGAGAACCCGGACCTGGTCGAGCGTGCCCGCATTCCCCCAGGGCATCGGCCGGAGGGCTACTCCGATTCCGCGCAGGAGCAGACGGCCGCATTGGTCATTGCCGCCGCGGTGCCGATATTTGACGGCAACACCCCCATTGGCGTGCTTTACGGCGGGATTCTTCTCAACCGCAACGACGCCATCGCGGACACTCTGCGGGACACCGTTTTCCAGAGAGAGACCTATCGTGGGCGGAGCATCGGCTGCTCCAGCGTCTTTTTGCACGATCTGCGTGTTGCCACCAGCGTGCACGGCCCCGAAGGGCAAAGGGCGCTGGGGACTCGGGCTTCGCGGGAGGTGAAGGGGCAGGTCCTCGACCGCGGCAAGCTGTGGGCTGACAGAGCCTATGTTGCCGGCAACTGGTACATCGCAGCCTACCGGCCGATGGAGGACATCTTCGGGCGCCGGGTCGGTATGCTTAAGCTGGGAGTGCTCGAGGAGAAATTCGCCCACGTTCGAGGCCAGGCCCTGAAGATGCTCATCCTGACCACCTTGGCCGGGATGCTGCTGGCGGCGATTGCGGGCGTTGTCATCGCCGGGCGGATCACCTCGCCGATTCAGCGCCTGATCCAGGCCAGTCAGCAAGTGCGGGAGGGCAGCCTGAATCCGGACCTGGGTCCGCCCGCCACGAGTGAGATCGGGGTCCTGCAGAAAGCCTTCGGGGAGATGGTGGAAGCGATGGGGCGCCGGCGTGCGGCCAGTGAATTGCGGGTTATCCAGTCGGAGAAGCAAGCCAGCGTCGGAAGACTGGCGGCCGGGGTCGCACACGAGATCAACAACCCGCTCACCGGAGTGTTGACATACACCCACATGCTGCTGCGGCGCAAGGACATCTTGCCGGACATGCGCTCCGACCTGCAGATCATCGTCGAGGCCACCGAGCGCGTGCGCAAGATCGTCAAGGGGCTCTTGGACTTTTCGCGCCAGACGAGGATAGACCCGGAACCCATCGAGGTCAACCGGCTGGTTGCTGTTGCCATATCCCTGATCGAAAATCAGGCGTTGGTGAAAGGCGTCACCATCAACTTCAACCCAGGGGAAAACTTGCCCATGGTCACCCTGGACCGCAGCCAGATCCAGAGCGTGATCATCAACATCATCATCAACTCGCTGGACGCCACTGAGCCGGGTGGCCACATTCGGATTTTTACGGCCTCCAGCCTGTCGGGCAACGGTGACGCGCAGGAGGGCATAGAGATCACGTTTGCCGACACCGGATGCGGCATTCCGCCCGAGAATCTGAATAAGCTCTTCGATCCCTTTTTCACCACCAAGGGTGTCGGCCAGGGGACCGGGCTGGGGCTTTCCGTGTCCCTCGGCATCGTGCAGCGGCACGGGGGTCACATCCGCGTTCAAAGCGAGGTCGGCAAAGGATCGCGGTTTTTTGTCTGGCTGCCCATCCGAAGGAGGGCCGAGCATGAGAGTGCTGGTGGTTGACGATGAGCCCATTGTGCTGCAGAGCTGCCGGCGGGTGCTCGAGGCCGAGGGCTGGGAGATGATTTCCGCTCCGTCGGTCGCGGAGGCCCTCTCGATCCTCGAAAGCATCACCCCGGAGCTGCTGCTGGTCGATGTCAAAATGCCGGTGCATGACGGGATGCATCTCATGCGCAAGGTCAGGGAAACCAGACCCGGGATTCCGATTATCGCCATGAGCGGATATGCAACCGCCGAAACCGTCAAGGAGGCGGAAGGCTTGGGAGCCGCCATTTTTCTGCCCAAGCCGTTCACGCCGGACGAGCTTGCCGACACCCTCAGATCGGTGACGAAGGGAACATCCAAAACCTGAAAGGAGAGGCGCCATGCAGAAAAAGCGAGTACTGGTAATCGACGACGAGCGCATCGTGCTCGACAGCGTTGCCAAAATCCTCAAGGAGGAAAACTTTGACGTGGATGTCACCCTGAGCGGTCGCCAGGGCGTGGAGTGGGCCATCGCCAAGGGCTACGACATCGTATTGACCGACCTCCGGATGCCGGACATCGGCGGCATGCGGGTGTTGCGGGAGGTCAAGCGCGCCAAACCGGCCATTCCCGTGGTCATGATCACAGGCTTCGGCAGTGTGAAGTCGGCCGTTCAGGCCATGAAGCTGGGGGCGGCCGAGTATCTCGAAAAGCCGTTTGACCCGGATGCCCTGGTCAAGGTCGTTCAGAAAGCGCTCCACATTGCCGCCACCACGCCGCCGGAAGACCAGCGCCTGATTCACAAGGAGGAAATCCTCAAAGTGCTGGAGCGGGCGGCGACGGATTACATGCTGGTTTACAACCTGCTTCACTATGGCGCCGAGGCGCTGGACGACACCAACCTGACAGCCGCCGAGAAGCTTGCGGTTCTGTCCGGAGATATTCCATGGATCGAAAAACACGTGGGGGAGCTCAATGCGACCCAGCGCAAGTGGCTCGAGGGGCGGTTGAGTGCCGAAATCTGGTAGCCGGAGGGGCCCATGGCGGAAAAGATGCTCGTGATCGACGATGAGGTCATCGTGTTGGATTCCTGCCGAAAAGTGTTCAGCAGCGATGGGTATGATGTTACGGTCACCGCGCGCCCGCGGGAGGGGTTGGAGCTGGCGAAGCACTCCCGGTTTGACGTCATCCTTTGCGACTGGATGATGCCCGAGTTCAGCGGCATGGACGTTCTGGAGGAACTGGAACGGATATCCCCGGAGTCGACGGTGGTCATGATCAGCGGCTATCCCACGGTGGGGCGGGCGACCGAGGCCCTGAAACGCGGGGCGATGGATTACATCGCCAAACCGTTCACGCCCGAGGAGATTCTTGAGACCGTCCGCCGGGCAGCCCGGCGAAAGGTCGCGGAGGAAAAAAAGTCCATCAACCGTTTCGAGACAATAGCCAGGTCATGGCAGTTCCCCGTTCCGGCCATGGAGGACAAGGCCCCCAAGACGATTGCCGAGACCGTCGCCACCACCGTGGGGGTCGGCAAGGTCACCTCGCCATGGTTCAGCGTGCTCGTCCTGGGCATCTTAGCGGGGTCGTATATCGGCTTCGGGGGGTTGCTGGCTACCAGCGTCACGTTCGACCTCGCAGCCAAGGCCGGGATCGGCATCCAAAAACTGGTGGCAGGTTCGGCCTTCAGCCTGGGGTTGATGCTGGTGGTCATTGCCGGCGCGGAACTCTTCACCGGCAACAACCTTATGATCTCAAGCGTCCTGTCGCGGGAAATAGGCATCCAGGTCATGCTGCAGCGCTGGGGGTTGGTGTTCTTTGCCAACTTTATCGGGTCGGTTTTGCTGGCGCTGATTTTTTTCTTCTCCGGGCTCTGGAAAACCGGAAACGGAGCATTGGGAATTTCGGCGCTGGCCATTGCCTTAAACAAGGTGCAGCTCGGGTTCGGGGAGGCGCTCGTCCGCGGTATCGGTTGCAACTGGCTGGTGTGCCTGGCGGTGTGGATGGCTTTGGCGGCGCGGCAGACCATCAGCAAGATATTTGCGATCTTCTTTCCCATCATGGGTTTTGTCGCCATCGGATTCGAGCACTGCATCGCCAACATGTATTTCATTCCCGTCGGAATTTTTCTCAAGGACTGGTCCGGCATCGCTGCACCGGCCGGGATCGACCCGGCCGCACTGGGCTGGGGCAGCTTCTTGTGGAACAACCTGTTTCCGGTCACGATCGGCAACATCATCGGCGGCGGCGTGTTCGTCGGAATGAGCTATTGGGGCGCTTATCTGCGTCCGCTCAACGAAGGCAAACAAAAGGGCGCCTGACGGCTCTCCTCCTGCGGTGGCCCGTGCAAAAAGTCCCTCACTGTCGCGATGCGGGGGGGCCTATCGTCATCGGCGCGCGGCCGGCGCCTTGCGTCGTTGACCCTTTTGGGATAAACTAGACATTATTAGCGCGGTGGACCCACCGGGCGCTCAGGCACCCGGTTATTTGTTTTCTGAAAGCCGGCGGTCCCTTGCGCAGCGGAGGCTTACCAACCGCAATCGTCTCGCTGACCCTGCTGGGGGTGTGAAAAGGGAGCGGACAGGATCGAGGTCTGTCGATGAAACAATGGATGCTCGCAGTGCTGCTGACCCTCTTCGCATGTCAGATCGCTTTCGGCGGCCAGACAGCCGCCGGGAAAAAACTTGCCAAAACGCCTCCCTCACCGCCGGCACCGGCCAGGCCGGTTCAGGCGTCCGCGCCGAAGCTTCCTTTCGAAGCTTACGCCGTCGCGGATGCGGAGAGCGGCGCCGTGTTGGAAGGCCTGAACATGAACCTGAAATGGCCTCAGGCCAGCCTGACCAAGCTTATGCTGGCCTGTGTGGTCATGGACCGACTCGACCGCGGCGAGCTGCACCTCACGGACCGCGTCACGGTCTCGAAAAAAGCCGAGGGAATGGGAGGAACCCAGGTTTTTCTGAAGGCTGGAGAAACCTTCACCCTCGAGGAGTTGATGCAAGCGGCGCTCATAGAATCCGCCAACGACGCCGCCTACGCCATCGCCGAGCACGCGGCCGGCAGCGCCGCTGCCTTCGCGGAGCGCATGAACCGTAAAGCCCGCTCGCTGGGAATGGCCGACACCGCCTTCTACGGGGTGCACGGGCTTCCGCCTCCCCCGGGCGGCAAGGACAACATCACCACCTGCAACGATATGATCCGGCTGGCCCGGGAGGCGCTCCGGCACCCTAAGATCCTCGAGTGGACCTCCACCGAGCAGTCCACGTTTCGCCGCGGCACCTTGGTCATCACCAACAAGAACAAGCTGGTAGGGCGGCTGCCCGCCGTCGACGGCCTCAAGACCGGCTATACCCGCAAGGCGGGCTTCAACATCGTGGCCACGGGCGGCAATGGCGAGCGGCGTCTGATCGTGGTGGTCCTGGGCAGCCCCGAGTCGAAGATCCGGGACCGGTTTGCTGCAGATAAATTAATGGAATATTTGACAAATTAGACATTATGGGTGACCCCTAAACGTCGTCTTCGGGTTTAGCGCCAGCCGGAGCGCAGCCCCCACCTGCTCTGCGGTGTAAAAATCCCCCGTAAACACCGTGCGGCCGTCTGCGGCCAGAACGGCCAGAAACGGAATGGTCAGGCTGCCCATTTCCCGCAACCTGGCCTTCCCCGCCGGATTTTCTCCCGTCAGGTCGATCTTCAACGGAGCCACCGGCTCGTGCGCGATGAGGCCGGCCACGTCTCGATCGCTCCACACACTTTGTTCCAGCGCCTTGCAGTTGAGACACCATTCAGCCGTGAAGATCATGAGGACGGCCCGCTGTTCCCGCAGGGCCTGTTCCAGACGTTCCGGCGTGTAATCGACCCAGGCCACCGGGCCGCGGTCGGTGAGCCGGAGACCGCCTAAAATCGACGCACTCAGGGCCAGGGCGGCGGCCACACACCAGACCCCTTTGGTAAACGTTCCTGCGGACAGACGCAATGCGCGCCAGCCGGCCCAGACCCCGGCCGCTGCGCACAGCGCCATGACCGGCCACCAATACGCCTGGCTCGGAGGCGTGCCCG
>JBGSTS010000149.1:0-42184 GCA_041736435.1 Desulfobacterales bacterium
GCGGCGGATTGCACCCTCCCGCAGACGCCGGCGCAATCGAGCGCATCCTGCCCGAAACGCTCACCACCGGCTGCCGGGTGACGGCCCACGACGCCCGCCGGACGCCAATGCGCGATTACGGTACCACGTCCCGCGGCACACCGGTGCGCATCAACGCCGCCTATGCCGCGGCCGACTTCAAGATCGTCATCGGCCAGGTGGACCCGCATCAATTCGTCGGATTCACCGGCGGCGCCAAGGGGGTGGTCATCGGCTGCGGTGCCCCCGAAACCATCGAAAAAAATCACAGCTTCATGTCCCACCCCGGCGCCCATGTCGGTCTGCTGCGCGGCAACCCCGTGCGCGAAGACCTGACCGAGGCCGGCGAGATGGTCGGGGTCGATTTCGCAGTCAACTTTGTGCTTGATGCCGACAAAAAAACCGTTCATCTGGCGGCCGGCAGCCCCGTCGCCGCGCTGGAATCCTGCGCAGCGACCTGCGCTACGATCTACGGCGTTGCCATCGCAGACAAGTTCGACATCGTCGTGGCCTCCTGCGGGGGCTACCCCAAGGATATCTGCCTGTACCAGGCGCAAAAAGGCCTCAACCTGGCCTCCCACGCCTTGAAACCGGGGGGCCACATCCTGCTGCTGGCGGCCTCGCCCCAGGGCGTGGGCGACGACATCTACTTCGACTACGTGTCGCAGTTCACCTCGCCCGAGGAGGTAATGCAGGACTTCAAGGCCTCAGGCTTCCGCATGGGCGCGCACAAGGCTTATCTCTTTGGCCGTACCCTGGTCAATTACAATGTCGCCGTCTTTTCCGACCTCGACCCGGGCATCCTGCGCAAGTGTCATCTGCGCGCGGCAAAACCGGAAAGCATCGTCCACGAGTGGGTCGCGGATTTCAACGGCACCCCCCGCGTGGCCGTCATTCCCAACGCCAACACGACGTATTTCTACCAAAAACCTAAACCCTGAAAGGAGAACTCGAATGATTCAATTTTTGGTCCACGAAAAAGCCGACAATGTCGGTGTCGCCACGGTCGACATCAAAAAGGGGGAGAAGGCCGGAGGCCTGTACATGGACTCCCAGAAAAAGCACGAAATCAAGGCCCTGCAAGATATCCCCCTCGGCCACAAGATCGCCCTGACGGACTTCCGGAAAGAGGACGCCGTGATCAAGTACGGCCATGATATCGGCCGCGTGGTTGCCTCCATCAAGGCCGGCGAGCATGTTCACATTCACAATCTGAAGACCAGGAGGTGGTAACCATGGCCAGCACCAAAACGCCCAAAGTGTTCGCCTACCGCCGCGAAAACGGCCGGGTGGGGATACGCAACCACGTCGTCATTCTGCCGCTCGACGATCTCAGCAACTCCGCCTGCGAGAAGGTGGCTCACAACGTCAAGGGCTGCAAGGCCATCCCGCACGCTTACGGCCGCCTGCAGTTCGGCAAGGATCTGGAGCTGTTCTTCCGCACCATGATCGGCACGGGCGCCAACCCCAACGTGGCCGCGGTAGTCGTGATCGGCATCGAGCCGGAGTGGACCAACCTCATCGTCGAGGGCATCGCCAAGACCGGCAAGCCGGTGGCCGGCTTCAGCATCGAGCGCTTCGGGGAGTTCAAGACCGTCGAGATGGCCAGCTGGAAGGCCAAGGAGTTCATGCACTGGGCCAGCGAACTGCGCCGCGAGCCGGTCAACCTGAAGGAGATCTGGGTCAGCGTCAAGTGCGGCGAGAGCGACACCACCAGCGGATTGGCCTCCAACCCGACCGTCGGCAATGCGATCGACAAGCTGGTGGCGATGGGCGCCACCTGCAGCTTCGGCGAGACCAGTGAAATCACCGGCGCCGAGATGGTCTGCAAGCAACGCGCCGCCAACGCCAAGATCGGCGAGCAGTTCATGGCCACCTTCAATGCCTATCAGAAGATGATCGACGACAATAAGACCGACGACCTCTCCGGCTCCCAGCCCACCAAGGGCAACATCCGCGGCGGGCTGACCACCATCGAGGAGAAGGCCTTCGGCAACCTGCAGAAGATCGGCAAGAAGGCAAAGTATGTCGGCGTACTGGACAAGGCTGAAGCGCCCACCGGCAAAGGGCTGTGGTTCATGGATACCTCCAGCGCCGCGGCCGAGGCCGTGACCCTGTGGGCAGCGGCCGGCTTCGTGGCTCACTTTTTCCCCACGGGCCAGGGCAACATCATCGGCAACCCGATCGAGCCGGTGATCAAGCTGACCGCCAACCCGCTGACCGCCAAGACCATGAGCGAGCACGTCGACTACGACTGCTCGGCCATCCTGCGCGGCGAGATGACGCTCGACCAGTCCGGCGACAACCTGCTCGAGATGCTCGTCCGCACCTGCAACGGCCGGCTGACGGCGCAGGAAGTGCTCGGCCACGAGGAGTTCGTTCTGACCAAGCTCTACGAGAGCGCGTGATCCACCTATATCACGGAGAGGGCCGAACGGCCCTCTCCGTGATATAGACTTTTTCAAAGTGGTTAAGCTTTTTTATCTCGGCGGGAGTTTCGTTTCGGAGCGGCGGTGCTCTGACCGCGGCTGGAATCCGCTTCCACCTGATCTAAACTTACCTGCTGATGAGCCGCCGCAGGCGGCGCGCAAGGCCATCAGATCACTGACCGGAGGCACACCATTAGGTCGCGGCAGACCGGAAGACAAGTTTTAGAATCGGGGTCCACCCTGCCCGACGCAACCAGAAAATAAGGAGGGACTGTTATGGAAATCGGATTCATCGGCGTCGGCCAGATGGGCGGGGGACTCGCCCGCAACCTGATTCGCGCCGGAAAAACCGTTCTGGTGTTCGACCTCAATCCTGAGGCCGTTAAACAGGCCCTGGCCGCAGGTCGCACCGGCCGGGCAGCCGCCAAGGTCGGCGACGTAGCGGCCGCCGATGTGGTCTTCACCAGCCTGCCGCTGCCCCAGCACCTGGAGTCCGTCATGCTGGGCGACAAAGGCCTTCTCACCAAGATGCGAAACGGCGCCACCTACATCGACGTCAGCACGATCGACCCCGGCACCGCCCGCAAGCTTTCCGACGCGGCCGAGGCCAAGGGGATCGACTTCCTGGAGTGCCCCCTCGGCAAAACCCCGGCCCACGCCGAGAAAGCCGAGGAGCCCATCTTCGCCGGCGGCAAAAAGGCCGTCTACGAGAAGATGCTCCCCACGCTGCAGATCATCGGCAAACCCGTCTACTACATGGGCTCGGTCGAGGCCGCCTGCGCCCTCAAGCTGATCAGCAACCTCATCGGCATGACCAACCTGGCCGTCATGGCCGAGGGCATCCGCATCGGCGAAAAGGCCGGGATCGAACCGAAATACCTGCTGGAGCTGCTCAACGACACCGGCGCCAAGAGCTTCCAGATGGATGTGCGTGGCCCCTGGATCGCCGGGGGCGATTTCAAGAGCCGCTTCGGCCTGGACCTCGCCTTGAAGGATGTGCGCCTGGGCTGCGAGATGGCCAAGGCCTGGGGCAACGACGCCAAGACCATGCAGGTGGCCCTGGATTACCTGAAAAAGGGCAGCGAGGCCGGATACGGCAAAGAAGACTGCAACGCCATGTATAAAGTCATTAAGTAGCCCCCCACCCACCAACAAGGAGGTAAGGATGAAACGGAACACGAAGATCGCAAGTGTCGTCTTGGCCATGTGCATCGCGTTGATTTTCTCCTCCACCGCGTTTTCCGCCGATGTCGTCATTAAGGCGGCCACCGCTAACCCCCCGGGCAGCTTCCACGTGGTCTGCCTGGAAAAGTTCAAGGAGCTGGCCGAGAAATACTCAAACGGCAAAATCCAGGTCAACCTCTACATCGGCGGCCAGCTCGGCTCCGAGGAAGACAACGTCCAGCAATGTTCGACAGGCATGACCCACATCTCCATCATGGCCGTCAACAACGTCACGCCCTACAGCAAGGCCGTCGGATTCATGACCCTGCCCTACATCTTCCCCAAGCTCGAAGACGCCTACAAGCTCTTCAAGAGCGACTATGTTCAGAAAGACCTCAACGAGTTGATGGTCAAGCAGGCCAACATCCGGGCGCTTGCCTGGCTGGTCGGCGGCTACCGCGTCCTGACCAACTCCAAGCGGGAGGTGTTGACCCCCGATGACCTCAAGGGGCTTACTATCCGAGTGCCGAAAAACAACATCATGATCGCCTCCTATAAGGCATGGGGCGTCAACCCGGTTCCCATGGCATGGACCGAGACCTTCAACGCCCTGCAGCAGGGCGTTGTCGACGGCCAAGACAACCCCCATCTGGTCAACGCGGCCATGAAGTTTTTTGAAGTCCAAAAGTACATCACCGACATTCACTACATTCTCTGGACCGGCCCGATTCTCGCGAGCGAAACTTGGTACAAGAAGCTGGCCCCCGAAATCCGCGCCGTGGTGGATCGCGCGGCCAAAGAAGCCGCCGAATACGAGTGGAGATGGGTCGAAGAGAAAGAATCGGGTGCCTTGAAGGAATGCTTGAGCAAAGGCATGAAACTCTCAAAACCCGCCAACGATGAGAAGGACTGGATCGTAAAAGCCAAGGCCGTTTGGCCGGAGTTTTACGAAAGCGTGGGCGGCAAGGAGATCGTCGACAAAGCCCAAGCCGTCATGGCGAAATAGCCAACACCGCCGGTGGCGGATGCACACCCGCCACCGAACCAGATTGCTTTCAAACCATGCTGACGGCGGGCAATTTTTCGCCGACCGGATAAGGATGACATGGCGATGATGAGCAAAACTTTTGCCTTCCTCGACGAGCACCTCGAAAAAATCCTCTGCTCTTTGCTTTTATCGGTTTTGGTGGCCTGCCTGGGATGGCAGGTCTTCATGCGATATGTGTTCAAGTCCGGCGTCACATGGGCCGAGGAGCTGAGTCGCTTCGCCTTTATCTGGACCATCTATTTAGGCGTTGCGCTGGCGGCCAAGCAGGGGCAGCATGTCAGAGTCACCGCCCAGTACCTTCTGATCCCCCAACGCCTGCGACCCTTCCTTTGGCTGACGGCCGACGCGGTGTGGGTGGTCTTCAACATCCTGTTCACCATCCAGGGGATCGGTTTAGTCCAGCATGCGTTCCAATTCCCCGAGGCCACCCCCTCGCTCGGCTGGTCGGCGGCCTACATCTACACCATCATCCCCATCGGCTTTCTCCTGATGACCCTGAGACTTCTGCAACTATACTACAAGGGATTCAAGAACAACACATGGCGCGAGATGGCCAAGGCAGGGGGCGCAGAATCATGACCACACTCACCATCCTGATTCTCGTGTTGATCGTCGGTCTGCTCCTCGGGCTGCCCATCTTCATGGCGCTGGGCGTCTCCACCTGCGTCGCCCTGCTCGTCACCGACGTGCCGCTCTCAATGATCCCTCAAACGCTGTTCCGGGGCGTAGACCAGTTCCCGCTGCTGGCGATCCCCTGCTTCATTTTAGCCGGTTCGATCATGGAGTACAGCGGGGTGACGCGCCAGATAATTGATGTGGTGCGCAAGCCGGCGGGCATAATGCATGGGGGATTGGGCGTAGCCACCATCCTGGCCTGCATGTTCTTTTCCGCCATCTCGGGGTCAGGTCCCGGCACGGTAGCGGCCGTAGGCTCCCTGATGATCCCCTCCATGATCCGGTCAGGCTACGACCGCGGCTATGCTGGAGCGGTCGCCTCCTCGGGCGGGACTCTGGGAATCCTGATCCCACCCTCAAACCCTATGATCATTTACGGCGTCATCGCCAGCGTCTCGATCACCGGCATGTTCCTGGCCGGCATGATCCCCGGACTCATGATCGGTCTCGCCCATTGTTTTGTCGCCTGGCTGGTCGCCAAGCGGTTGAAGTTCGTCGAAAAACCGGAGAGATTCAATCTGGTGGATTTTCTTAGAACCTGCTGGGCCTCCAAATGGGCCCTGGCCTCTCCCTTCGTGATCCTGGGCGGAATCTATGCAGGCATTTTCACGCCGGTGGAAGCCTCGATCGTGGCTGTCTTTTGGGCGCTTTTCGTCGGCGGGCTGATCAACCGCCAACTGACATTCCCGAAACTCTACCAGGCGCTGCAAGACGGGGTCATGATCTCGGGCACCGTGCTGGTAATCGTGGGCACCTCCACGCTCTTCGGCCAGCTTCTAACCTTCGAGCAGGCCCCGACCCGAATGGCCAACATGATTCTGACCATCTCCAGCGACTGGTTCGTCGTCATGCTGCTGATGATCGCGGTCTTCTACGTGCTCGGCATGTTCATGGAGACACTTTCGACCATCATCATCCTCACGCCGGTGCTGCTGCCGGTGGTCACCAAACTAGGCATCGACCCGATCCATTTCGGAATCATTTTCGTGGTCACCAACGAAGTGGCCTTCCTGACGCCCCCGCTGGGCGTCAACCTATTTGTCGCATCCAAAATGGCCGACGTGTCCCTCGAACGGCTGGCCATCCACGTGTTGCCGCATATCGCGGCGATCACGGTCTGCATTCTGATCTTGGCCTATTTCCCGTTTTTCAGCACGTGGCTGCCGCACCTGCTCGGCTACGGGAAATTCTAAAACATGAACCCAAGGAAAAAACTTGCTCTGGGGGTGGCACTATGCCTTTCGGCTACAACGGAAAGATTCTCCACGTCGACCTGACTCAGGGAACCTGGCGCACCGAGGAGCCCGACGAGAAGTGGTACCGCACCTACATGGGCGGATCCAATTTCATCTCCTACTATCTGCTCAAGGAGCTGCCCGCCGGCATCGAGCCGCTTTCTGCGGAGAACATCCTGGTCTTCGCCTGCAGCGTGGTCACCGGTGCGCCGCTATCGGGCTTCAACCGCTACATGGTCGGGGCGAAGTCCCCGCTCACGGGCGGGTTCGCCGAGACCGAGGCCGGCGGCTACTGGGGGCCCGAGTTCAAATTCGCCGGCTTCGACGCCCTCGTCGTGCACGGGCGCGCCGCCAAGCCGGTCTACCTGTGGATCAAGGACGGGGCTGTCGAAATCAAGGACGCAGCGGGCCTCTGGGGGCTCGACAACTGGCAGACCCTCGAGCGGCTGGAAGCGGAGCTCGAGGACACGCGCATCCGCGTGGTCTCAATCGGCCCGGCCGGCGAGCACCTCGTGCGCTACGCCTGCCTGCAGAACGATCTCGAACACTACAACGGCCGCACCGGCATGGGCGCGGTGATGGGCTCCAAGAACCTCAAGGCCGTGGTGGTGCGCGGCACCCAAAAACTGCAGATGGCGGACCCCGAGAAGGTCAAGGAGATCGCCCGCTGGCACAACGAGCGCATCAAAACCCACCCGCCGAACGTCGGCCTGACAAAGTTCGGGACCCCCGGGCTGGTCAAGGGCATCAACGACGGAGGGTTTCTGCCGACCCGCAACTTCAAGGAGGGCGTTTTCGAGGGTGCGGACAAGCTCGCGGCGCCGGCCTACCACGAAACCATCTTTCACTCGAGCAGCACCTGCTGGGCCTGCGCCGTGCGCTGCAAGCGCCGGGTGGAGCTCAAGCACGAGAAGTACCCTTTAGACAAGCGCTTCGGCGGCGCCGAGTATGAAGCCCTGGCCGCGCTCGGCTCGATGCTCGCCATCGACAACCTGCCGGCGGTGGCCCGGGGCAACCAGATCTGCAATCTACAGGGGCTGGATGTCGTCTCCACCGGGGCGGTCATCGCCTTCGCCATGGAGTGCTTTGAAAACGGCATTTTGACCGAGGCGAACACCGGCGGCCGCACCCTGCGCTACGGCGATTCCGACGCGATGATCTGGTTGATCGAACAGATCGCAAACAGAAGCGGGCTGGGCGATGTGCTCGCCGAGGGCGTCAAGCGCGCCTCCGAGAAAATCGGCCGCGGTAGTGAGAAGTTCGCCTTCCACATCAAGGGCCAGGAGCTGGCCTTCCACGACGGCCGGGGCAAGACCGGCATGGCGATGGGCTTTGCCCTCTCGCCCACCGGCGCGGACCACATCGAAACCCCGCACGACGTCGCGTTTCAGGGCGAGGGAGTGAGCAAACTCTACCCCATGGGCCTTTTCGACCCGGTCGACCCCTTGAAGACCGACGAGGCCAAGATGCGCTTTTTCTTCATCGGTCAGAAGGCCTGGGGGATCAACAATGTCCTCAACCTTTGCAATTTTACCTCCGTGCCGATCCATGCCATGACCTTCGGCCGTCTGGTCGAAGCCGTCAATGCCGTCACGGGCTGGGACGTTAGCCTCTACGAGTTGCTGCAGGCGACCGAACGCTCCAATGTCATGGCACGGGTGTTCAACAACCGCGAGGGGTTCACTCCTAAGGACGATACCCTGATCTCGCGCTGGTTCGAGGAGATGCCGGGAGGCCCCTTGAAAGGCAAGCGCATCGACCCGGACACGTTCCGGGATCTCGTGGCGCTCTACTATGACATGTCCGGCTGGGACAGGGAGGGGCGGCCCACCCGGGGCAAGCTGGTTGAACTGGGGCTCTACTGGCTTCTGTAATATGGAAGTCACCGTCGCCTTGTATGAAACGCTGAGAAAGCACTATCCGGAGCGCGGGAGGGTTCAGCTGGAAGCCGGCGCCCGTGTGGCAGAGTTGCTTTCCAGGCTGGGGATCGCCGAAGACGACGTCGGCATCCTCGTTGTCAACCGCAAGGACGCACAGTTCAATCAGATCCTTGAGGACGGGGATCTCGTCACCGTCATCCCGCCCATGGGCGGGGGCTGAGCCGGCTCCCGGCACCAGCCGAAACCTCTCGCAGCGGGGGCTCCCGGAGGGGGCCCTTGCTTTTTTCCCGGCCTGTAGGGCCAGCCCGGCAGGCCGAAAACCCGGGAGTATTATTGCAAACCACGTCCTGAGCGGCTATCCTAACGGCAAAACCACGCATCGGAGGCCCGGCTCAATGACCCACCCCGTCGACGCTCTGGCAAAACTGTCGGTTGCGAAGCATTTCCCGGACCAGACCCCGTACCGGAGCATCTCCGTCGCCCATGTCCGGCAGGAGGCAGCCGCATCGGGACTGGACGGCCGCGAGATCGAGATCTTAGCCCTTGAAAACGATATCGTACCCGAACGCTACGCACGCAACATGCGCTCCTTCTCGCCGGCGGATCAGGCTGCCCTGCTCCGGGCGCAGGTGGGGGTGGTCGGCCTCGGCGGGCTCGGGGGCGCGGTCACCGAGGTGCTGGCGCGGATCGGCGTGGGACGGCTGGTCCTGGCCGATGGCGACTGCTTCGAGGAGAGCAACCTGAACCGCCAACTGCTGAGCACGGTCGGCCGCATCGGTGTCCCCAAGGCCGAAGCCGCTCGGGAACAAATCGCACAGGTGAATCCGTCGGTTGAGGCTGCCGCTCATCAACAGCTCGTCACACCGGAAAATGCGGACACACTTTTTGGAGGCTGTGATGTCATGGTGGACTGCCTCGACAACCTGCCCAGCCGCTTCGTGATCGAGGATGCCTGCCGACGCATCGGCTGCCCGCTGGTTTCGGCGGCAGTGGCGGGCGCCTCCGGCCATGTCACGACCATTTTTCCCGGGGATCGTGGGTTGCGGTTGATCTACGGCGAGCCCTACGCCCTGCCGGTCAAGGGCGCGGAGACCGTTCTCGGCACCCTGCCGCACGCCGTGCTGTTCTTGGCGACCCTCGAGTGCGCCGAGGTGGTAAAAATCATTCTGAAAAAGGGCCGCCTGTTGCGCGACAAGCTGCTGGTCGCCGACCTCACCGATACGGTCATCGAGGTCATGAACATGGGGTGAGAGCATCCCGCGCGTCGCCACCCATAGGCCGAATTACTACCTCTTCTGCTTTTTCTTGACACGCTTTATGCTTTTCGCCATACTGATTGCGCATAGACTCTGTCGAAAGGCACACCTGATGAAAAAACATTCCACCGGCTTCCTCGCCCCCGCGGCCCTCATGATCATCCTAACACTGGCCGTTGCCTGCGCATCTTCCAACGTGCTCAATGTTAAATACCAGCTGCCACCCCCGGCCGGCCTCTCCCCGGCGCGCACGGTGACAATCGCGGTTGTCGATGAACGCAAGACCGATGCGTTTCTGACCCCGAGCGCCAGAAACGAGCTGGCCGGCTTTACCGGCGTGTATGCCCTGACGGTAACCCCGCCGGGCGGCGGCGATGAGCTCAAGGGGGCCTACACGCTCGACTCCCTCTTCAAGGAAATCCTGCGCCACCGGTTGGTAAACGCCGGGGTCAAGGTGGTGGGCCCCGGGACAGCGGCTGATGCCGAAATAAAATTGGTGCTGAACGAGTTTCAGCTGGATTTCGGAGACCGCAAATGGAGCACGGCTGTCGCCTATCGCACGCAGCTGATGAAAAGCGGGGCCAAGCTCAGCGAGCAAACCGTTAACGGCAGTGCCGAGCGCATCTTCCTGACCGGCAAACGCGATGCGGACCGAGTGGTCGGGGAATTGTTGAGCGATGCAATCAACCAGCTGGACGTAGCCCTATTGTTCAAGCAGGCCGGGCTATAACGGGCTGCCGGGCAAGGGGTTGACGTGCGCCGGCCCCTATGGCCGGCTGAGGACTTTCTCCCATGGAGACCATCGAATCCCGCCTGGGGCGCTTTGCCGTCACCGCCCAGCTCTTTCGACTGGTGGATGAGCTGCCCAAAGACAAGCAGTTGATCCTGCTCAAACAACTGCTCGGCGACCGCATCAGCTCCCACCTGTGCAAAATGGTCATCGAGATGCCGGAGGAGCAGCGCCAACAGCTCGGCGAACATCTCGCTGCGGAGACCCTGGACGATGGACCGGTGACGACCCTCCACCTGGATGACGAGGCCGCCTCTATCCGTCAGATTTTCCGGCAATCATGCTGGCTCAAGGCGATCTGCGTGGTCGGCGGCCGCACGTTCGAGAGCATCATAACCGACATCAGCACCGACGGCATGTTCGTCAAGGCAGCCGCCGAATACTCCCTCGGAACCCCGATCCGCATCAGCTGCCGGCTTCCCGGCCACGCTAAGGCCCTGGTGCTGAGCGGCGAAGTCCTGCGCAGCGAGCCGGGCGGAATCGGTGTCCGCCTGAAGGGGCTGACGGCAGTGCAGGAGGAGGCCATTCGCACGTTTATCCTCGCCCGCGCGTGAGGCCGGCGTTCAAAGATCGGCCGTGTCAGCGGAAGGCGCCGTTCCGGTAGAGACGGTATCCCAGCACACAGAGTGCCAGTATCGGATGGCGGCGAAGTCGCGGAGGCACCTCGACCGTGACGCCGGTGTGCCGTTCGATTTTCCACAAGATGTAGTCCAGCCCCCCCGAGAAGGTAAACGCCCCCTTAAGCAGCCGCAGAAGGGTCAGAACTTTCCCTTGAAGCGATCGGAGCTTCCATGCGATCCGGCTTTTCAACCGCAAGCCTTTAGATATGCGCGAGCGATAGCGGCGCCCGTCATGCCCCTCGAGAATCTCGACCGCTACCGACAGCGCCGGCAGCGCAGCATCGGTGATCCGGACATAATGATCCGGTGCGGAGTGAAACAACGCCTCCATCTTCTCGGGTCGTTCGGCCCTGAGCTCGGTGCGGTAGCTCAGCGTGAGGCCTCTCAGCCACAGCTCGTTGATGCTGAATTCGGCCGGCAGGCGCGGAATGACCCTGTCGAGAAAGGTCAGCACCGCCTGCCCGAGCAGGGCACAGATCCTATCGGCCACGGCCGGTCGGTTTGCGTATAAGAGGGCGGTGGGCTGCGCAAAACGCCCCCAGATGTAGGAATGGAACCAGGCAGGCGACACCCCGCTTCCCAGGTCGCTCATGGAGAGCACGGCATACTTGGCACGCACCACCCGGCCCTCGAAAGGGATTTCGAGATAGAACACATTCGGCGGCAGCAGCTGATTCAGGGATGCCCATAGCGACGAGCGGTAGGCTTGCCGATATCGATCCACGATGAGATACAGATCGACCATGCCGCCGCGATCATCGCCCGTCCGCAGACAGGACCCATAGAACAGGATGGCCTGCACCGCGCTGCCCCAGGTCGCCCGGATGCTCTCCCCCAAGGCCACCACCGGTTCCGGTACCGGAAGCACCGATCGGCTGTAAATCGCATTCAGCAGTGCCGCCGGAATCTCTCGCATGGTCATATCCGCAGAAACTCGACCCGGCCGCCCTCCCGGATCACCAGTGGTCCTTGCGCCGTGTCGGCCCGGAAGAGTTCCCCGTCAATGGCGAACCCGCCGCTCAGAAACAGGCGGATCTCGTGCGCCGGCAGGCTCAGGTATCCGTTGGCAAGCGCGGCCCAGCGGGAGGGCCTGCCCTGCAGGAGCGTTGGCAGCGCCCTGAAAAGATGGCGGGGCCGAGCGCCAAGCGCCGTCAGCTGCAGCGGGCTGCCGTCGCAGTTCCAAAACGGCCGCATGCCCAACATCAGGCGCTGCAGGGTCGTGATCAGCATCATCCAGTAGCCCCGGGAAGCGACCTCGCCCCGATCGGTCTGGATGGACATGGAAACCGGCGCTACCAATGCATCGTCCCGGCGCACAAGCGCCAACA
Source organism: Desulfobacterales bacterium (assembly GCA_041736435.1). GTDB lineage: Bacteria > Desulfobacterota > Desulfobacteria > Desulfobacterales > SpSt-501 > SpSt-501. The sequence goes on from JBGSTS010000149.1 coordinate 12,444, forward strand.
GAAACCGTAGGCAGATGAACAGGTGGGACGGGCCCCACCCCAATCCCAGCCGGCTCACCCGGGAATGAAAAAAACGGATGCCGTTATAGATGCCGGCGGCGCCGATGAACATACCGTAGAGAGGGCCCGGATGAGAGGAATTGTCCACTCTGAGCACCGGCCGGCGCAGGATCTCGGCATCGCCATCCGCATGACGCACCCAGCGGACCAACCGTTGCAACCCGCTGAGACGCGATCCGGCAATGCCAAGATCGTGGGACGTCATGTTCGTCGTCCCGCCGGGCAGCAGGGCCAGCAAGGGAAAGGACGCGAACGGCCGGTCCACGAAAAGCGACGTCAACGCCGCCTGCACCGTACCGTCCCCCGAGTTGATCGCCACGGTGTCCACATCGGCGCGGGCGAACTCCCGCAGAACGGATGCGACATCGGCCGCCGTGCAGACCTCCCGGTAGTGAATCCCGGGGTTCTGCGCCAACAGTCGATGGATGCTCGCCAGGCCGCGGCGCCGGTTGGCACCGCTCAGCGGGTTGCTGATCACCCCCAGGCGCCGGGGGACGCTGCGCGTCGTCATAGTTCGAAAACCTCGAAGCGCTTGACGCACGTGAGGGATTTGCGACGAGGACGATGAGGACGTCACTGCGTTGCACGTTGAAAACCGAAGACGCGTGCTATATATAACTCCCCATGAGCCTTGTAAAGAGCGCGAGCACCTCTAAGACATTCACTTTAGTCCACCTGTCTGATTTCCATCTCTGCCGGCCGGCGGGGGCCGGCCTTGCGGTATTCCTCAACAAGCGCCTGCTCAGCTACCTGAGTTGGCGGATCCGCCGGCGGCATGACCACCGGCCGGAAAACCTTGAGCATCTGACCCGGGCGGTGAAAATGGAATCGGCGGATATGGTTGCCGTGACCGGGGACCTGACCCAACTGGCCCTGCCGGCGGAATTCCGGCAGGTGCGGGAGAGCTTGCAGACACTGGGCCCACCGGAAAATGTCTTCGTGGTCCCCGGTAACCACGACGCGCTGGTGAACGTGCCGTGGCATGAAGGCCTCGGCGTGTGGTCGGACTACATGGCATCGGATTCAGGCAGCATAGAGCCGTTCCAATTTCCCACACTCCGGGTTCGGGAACCGGTTGCCCTGATCGGGGTTTCGAGCGCACGCCCCACACGCCCCTTGTCCGCCGCAGGCCGACTCGGAGCGGCCCAGCTTCAACGCCTGGCGGATCTGCTGGGAAAAACCGCCCGGTCGAAGCTGTTCCGCGTGCTGCTCATTCACCATCCGCCTTTGGCCGGCATGGTCTCGCGCCGCAAAGCATTGGCGGATGCGCAGGACCTCGGTGCGATCATCCAGCGCTGCGGGTCGGAGCTTATTCTTCACGGCCACTCCCATTGCCTCTCCCGTACGGAACTACCGGACCCGGCGGCCCCCGTCCCGATCCTCGGGGTGTCATCGGCGACAGCGACTTCCGAACGCCCGTCGCGCCGTGCTGCATTTCGCCGCATCCGCATCTGCCGCACCTCCCATGGCTGGGACACGCGGGTCCATGACCATCTACTTTCAAAACAGTGAAACGGCGGAGAGGATGTGCCATGCGGTACCTATGAGCTTTTTAATGGCTGTTTGGGGTCTGTACTTTATAATCCTGCTTGTCAAAACAGCCGGCAGAGGGTAGTAAGATTTTTTTAAAACGCAGCACGTGATATGGATTCGGTTACTCGAAGCGAGTGGGCCAAAGAGGATGCTTTGACAAAACCACTATCGCTGGACGCAGCACGCATCGCACGCTGCGAGAAGGGCACGGATGCAAACCGGCCGGACCGCCTTGCCCGCTGGGGCGGTCTTCTGGGCGATCTGCTCTTTCGGCTGGACCGAGACCATCGCGTCATCGCCCGCAACAACTTGAGATTCGCTTTCCCGGAGTGGCCCCCGCAGCGGGTGGAGGAGTGCACCCGGCGGGTTTTCCGGAACATCGGCCGGACGCTCGTTGAAATGTGCCGCGAAATGATACGCGGACGCCACGACCGCCAGCATCACGGTTCGGTCACCGGTGAAAATCATTTCGCGCAGGCTTTGGCCAAGGGGACGGGGATCATTTTGGTATCCGCCCACCTGGGCAACTGGGAGATCGGCCTGCAGGATTTGGCCTACCGGTTGGAAAAGCCGATCGGGGTCGTGGTGAGGCCCCTATCTCCCGCCGGTTTAGACCGCCGAGTGAACCGCTGGAGGAGCCGCTCCGGCATTCGGATCATCTATAAAAAAAATGCGTTTCCCGCGATGCTGAAGACCGTTCGCGACGGCGGGATCATTGCACTCATGGTCGACATGAGCGTTAGGAAGCAGAGCGTGCCTGTTACCTTTTTCGGACGCCGCGCCCGAGCCAGCCATGCCGCAGCCCTGCTTGCCGCCCGCGCCAAGTTGACCATTCTGCCGCTGTTTTCCTACCGAGGCACCGACGGCCGCCTGGTAGGCGAAATCGGGCCTCCGGTGCCGTTAGTCCGATCGCGCAATTTTAAAAGCGACCTGAAACAAAACACCCAGGCCCTGAGCGACATCGTCGAAGCCATGGTCCGCAGGCACCCCGACCAGTATTTTTGGATTCAGAAACGCTGGAAGGACTACCACCCGGAGCTCTATCCCGGGTATCGGCAGCGGCCGGGCGTTTTCAACGATTGAGGACTTTGTAAAAACCCCAATCTCTGCGTTGCGCCTCGTCCCGTAATGGACACGGACTAAGGGCGCCGAAGAAGGTGAATCGCCAGCAATAAAATGAGTGCGACCGGCAGCACGGTCGTCAGAAGCGGCGGGACATTAAGCAGCAACCCAAGATGCCCGATCAGTTGGGTGGACAATTGGAACACCACCGCCGTGATCATTCCGGCAAAAATCCTCTGACCGGCAGAACGCATGCGGGTGGACCCGAAAACGAAGCTGAGAGACAGCAGCACCATGGCCCCGGTGGTCACGGGTAGAAAAATTTTCTGCCAAAAGGCCAACACATAGGATTGGGCGTTCTGGGCCCGCTCCTTCAGCGTTTGGATGTATCTCCAGAGGTCCGAGATCGAGAGGCTGTCGGGCGGCAGTTGGAGCACGGCCATCTGGCCGGATGACAGAAACGACGGCAGGCGGTATTCGGGAATCGTTTCCGATGCCACCTCCTCCTCGCCGAAGGTTTTCGAATTCGCCTCTTGAAGCCGCCAGTCCTTCCCCGCTTCGATGGCCGCCTCTCTGGCGTATACGAATTGTTGCAGCCGGCCGGCTTCATCCAACCGATAAACCTCGATGTCGGAGGCCAGACCGTTGGCTTGAACCTGTCCCACGTGGATCAACACATTGCCGTAGCGCGCCCAGAAACCGCTTTTCGTCATCATCACGTCTCTGCCGTAAATTGCCTTGGACCGCCTGAAACGAGCCTGCTGGTCCAGCGGGGGCGCGAGAAATTCCGAAATCATGAAGACGAGCAGCATGAGCAGGACGCTAGTCGCCAGAACGGACAGCGCGATGCGCTGCACGGACATCCCGGCGGCATGCATCGCGGTCAGCTCCTGGTGGTCGGCCAGCAGCCCGAGCGCTAAAATGCTGCCGAGAAGCGCCGCCAGCGGCATCAGGTCAGCCACCCGTTTGGGGGCCGTCAGGGCCACGTGAAAAAAAGCATCCCCGAGCTGAAAGGCGCCCTTGCCGACATCGTTCAACTGAATCAACAACTCGATGAGGCTGAAGAGCACCAGCAGCACGCCCAGCACCAGTAGAAAACCCATCAGCACGCATCGGCCGAGATAACGGTCAATCACCTTGACCTGCGCCGTCATCGAGGCCTCCGGCAAAAAACCTCTCCGGTCTTCCACAACAAGCCCGCCGCCAGGAGAGCCAGCAGCGCCGGAACCCACCAGATACCCAATGTCGGCGCGACGAGTGCCTTTTCCACCCAGGTCTTGGCAATCACAAATAACTGGTAATAAAAAGCAAAGATGATGATGGCAAGGCCCAGTTTGGCATATTTTCCCTTACGCGGGTCGCTGCGGCTCAACGGTATGCCCAGGACGGCCAAGAGCAGCGTGGATAAGGGGGTTGAAAGCCGCCACTGGAGTTCGGCGATGTCCTCGAGCCGGGAGGAACTGAAAAGCGCTGTCGTCGTAACCGACTTGCGGCGGTAGCGGGCTTCGGATGCAGATTCGGTCTTCAGCGGATACTCGGCCCGTTCGAACCGGGTAACTCTCCCGCCGGCACCTTCGAGCGGGAACTGGAGAAACGTTCCGTTTTGAAAAACCAACACCCGACCGCCGGGTACCCCCGCCGGCACCTGGCTCATTTCACCGGCCGTAATCACTTGGCGATTTTGCCCTTCAGCGACGCGGATGAACACCCGTTGGGCCCCCTGCGCTTCTTTGCCCACCTCGTCGGCGAAAAAAACCAGCTTTCCGGAATCCATCACCAAGAAATGATCGGACATCAAGCGTGAGATATCGAATTCGTTTTTCGCCCGGTCCAGCATCGTGTAGATCTGCTCATAGGCGGCCGGCCGGACATACAGCGAGGCTGCCCCCGCCGCAAGCGCCACCGGCAGGGCCAACGCCAGGACCGGTTTCAACACGCCGCCCATTCCCACCCCGCTCGCTGCCAGGGCCGTCATCTCCGAATCCTTGTAAAGACGCCCCAACGCGATGACAACCGACAGGTAGAAGGTGGTGGGCAGGAGGATCTCCAGCGCCATGCCGATCTTCAAGACGATCAGAAGCCCCACCGTCGCCGGAGGCAGGACGCCGCTGACGGCCTCGGCCAGGTAAGTTACCGCGGTGTAGCTGGCAAATATGGCGATCAACACCACCAGAATGGCCAGCGTGGGTTTCAGGATTTCCCAAACAATGTAGCGCTGTAAAATCAAGGACCGACCTCGATTCGGGAAGCGACGGCCTGAGCGAACCGCCAGTCGTCCACGGAGTCGACGTCCGCCGCCGCCTCGGGAAACGGCAGAATCACCGCTCCGGCCTTAATCCCCATACGCTTGGAAATCAGCCTTAAGGCATCTTTCAGCGACAAGGTCCCCATGACATAGCGCAGCGCGGTCAGCCAGCCGAGTTCACCGATCATTTTGAGCGGCCGCTTGCGGTGCTGCTCCACCCGGCGCCAGACGTCGGCGGCAGTCCGGCTTTCGGCCGTCAGGAAGGCATACAGGTTACACCCGCAGTAAGGGCCATCGCGGAAACGGGTCTTGGTGCGTCGCATTCCCGGATAGCGAGCCACAATGAGTGCGTGGGAAGCAAGGCCGGCCACCACGTCGCAGCCCAAGGCCCTTGCCTGCCTGCAGAAGACGTTGACGACCGGAGCGCTCAACAGTGCATGGTCGGCGGTCGTCAACAGCACCGGGGTCTCCGCCGGCACGCTGTTCAAGGCTGCCAGGGCGCTGGTGCTGGGAGTCGCCTGATGCGGCATCCAGCCTACGAGACCGGAGTTAATTCGAGCCCTGAGCTCAGGCACACCGTCACAGTGATCGGCGGAAGGGCCGCAAAGAATGCAGCGGCTGACCTCTTCAGCCTCGGCCAGGGCATCCAGGACACGCAGGAGCATCGGCCGGCCGCCTACCGGCGCCAACGCTTTGCAGGGGACACCGGCGGCAAGCGCCACCGGGTCGGCAGAGGTGCGGTCCGCCGCGAGAACAACCGCCCAAAAAGGGCTTGTGGAAATAGTTGCCATATTGTAGAGAGTTCCCCTCCTACCGGATACGCACGCGGGGTCATGGCGTGGCGGGGGCAAGCCAGCGCGCTGCGTCGTGCTGTTTATGATACTGCCAGATATAATTAAGGAGGCGCTCACGGCGGTTTGACCGCCGGCAAGGTGCAATACAGATCGCAACTCAGCCCGGCAGCATGGTCCCGGTAAGCCTAAGGTTTTACGGTTGGATTTACAAGTCGTTTTTGGGATTTTGGGGGGAAACCCTTGCATTTCCAAAAAACATGGATTATTAGGTTGGCGCTATTTCCAAATTAGCGTTTTTAAACTTTTCGGGTTATACTGGACACCTTGACAGGTTTAGGTGCACCAACAGTTTGACATTCACAATCGAATGGGATAAACCTTTACAAATTTGACATGTTGTTTCCGTACATGGTGGAGCAATCGGTGCACGGCGGACACGTTCCAGCAGTCACGGCGCCTGGTTGAACTGAACTGATTCTCCAAGCCTGCACAGAAACTGAAGAGGATGATGGATCATTATGGAGGCGACACCGACCGAACACAAGTTATCGTTGAGGCCCGGCGACTTTGAATCGTTGTCGGAAGCTCTGAATTATGCTGCGCGCGGGGAGACGGGAGCCAATTTTTACAACGGAAAGGGTCAGCTCGAATCGGTGCTGCCGTATGCCTTGCTGCGGGATGAGGCCGTCGAAATCGCACGCCGGCTCATCGGGTTGAACCTGCCGCGCGGCTCGCGAATCGCTCTGGTCGCTGAGACCTGCCCGGACTTTTTACGATTTTTCTACGGCTGCCAATACGCCGCGATGGTGCCGGTGCCGCTGCCCGCTTCGATTCACCTGGGCGGCCACAAGTCCTATGTGGCCCAGCTCCGACGGCTCCTGCTCAACTGCCGGGCCGAAGTGGCCATCGCACCGTCCATGTTTCTATCGTTCCTCACCGAGGCCGCCGAGGGCTTGCCCCTCTCCTTCGTCGGCACTCCGGAGCGTTTTGCGCAGATGCCGCTGTCCCGGGGCCCTATCCGGCCGTCAGGTCCGGACGAACTGGCCTATCTTCAATACACCTCGGGCAGCACCCGTTTCCCCCGCGGGGTCATGATCACCCAGCGGACGGTCATGAGCAACCTGGCCAGCATCATCCGCAACGGGGTTCGCGTCCGGCCGGACGACCGCAGCATGTCCTGGCTGCCCTACTATCACGACATGGGGCTGGTCGGTCTGGTGCTGTCCCCCATGGCGTCCCAGGTCACGGTCGATTACCTCAAGACCCGTGATTTCGGCATGCGGCCGCGCTTGTGGCTGGCGCTGATTTCGCAAAACCATGCGACGGTATCCTTCGGGCCTCCTTTCGGCTACGAACTCTGCGCCCAGCGGTTGAGAGAGGACACGGCGAGCCAATACGATCTGCGCTCCTGGCGGCTGGCCGGCGTCGGGGCTGAAACCATCCGCCCCGAGCCTTTGTCCCGTTTCGCCGAAATCCTGGCGCCGAGCGGTTTTGATCCCAAGGCCTTCTCCGCCTGCTACGGCATGGCCGAATGCTCGCTGGCGGTGAGCTTTTCACCTTTGAACCAGGGCATTCAGCTGGACCTCGTCAAGACCGAGGCCATGGCGCAGTCGCAGGAAGCGGCAGCCGCCTCCGAAGAGGAGACCGGGTTCAAGAGCCTCGTCAAATGCGGCGAGCCGCTCCCCGGCTATCAAATCGAGGTGCGCGACCGCGAAGGACACCCCTTGCCCGAGCGCCGGGTGGGAACGCTTTACGTGCGCGGTCCCAGCGTCATGTCCGGTTATTTCGGCGAAGAAACCCTTACGCGGGATGTTCTGTCGCCCGAAGGGTGGCTGAACACCGGAGACTTGGCCTATATCGTCGACGGCAGCATCGTTATCACCGGCCGGCAAAAAGACCTGATCATCATCAACGGCCGCAACATCTGGCCCCAGGATCTGGAATATATCGCCGAAAGCCAGCTCGAGGTTCGAACCGGCGATGCATCGGCTTTTTCGGTGACGGCGCCCAACGGCGAGGACAAAGCGGTCCTGGTCATCGAGTGCCGCGAATCGAATGTTTCCAAACGCAACGAACTGGTCGGCCGAATCCAGTCGCTCATCCGCCAAGACCTGGGGATCGACTGTTTTATCGAACTGGTCGCCCGCAACACCCTGCCGCGAACCACCTCGGGCAAGCTTTCACGGTCGGGGGCGAAAAATGACTTTTTACAGCGTGTGGCCGACGGCAAAACCGAACAACCGGGCGACAGCGACGACTTTTACTTATTACGCCGCAAGGCCTGCTGAGCCTCTATTGCCTGCCAGGCCCAACGGGTAGTTCGATTTGAACCGCAGGATGCCACCGGCGATCATCGCATGCAAAATTTGCAGGATGATCGCCGGTTCTCGTTGAAAGGGTCAATGCCCCGTACGCTGGCCATTACAGGCGCCACGGGATTCGTTGGCGCCGCGCTGATGCGGAAGCTGACCGCCGGCGGGTGGCATGTTCGTGCCTTATACCGGTCGCGGACAGGGGCCCGACCCGAAGGTCATGTCGATTGGATCCGGGGCAGTCTCGCCGATGCGGAGAGCTTGGCGCGTCTGGTCCAGGGAGTCGAAGTGATCGTCCATTGCGCCGGCGCGGTGCGGGGGGCATCGCAGGAGCAGTTCGACCGGGTCAACATCGAGGGGGTCCTGCGTCTGGCGCAGGCGGCCCGTCGATCCCATCCAATGCCGCGGTTCCTGCTGATTTCATCCCTGGCCGCCCGAACGCCGCAGCTGTCGTTCTATGCAACCAGTAAACGCGGCGGGGAAGACGCCTTGCGGACCGCCGCCCAGGGCATGGTGTGGTCCGCGTTACGGCCGCCGGCCGTCTATGGACCCGGAGACCGTGAAATGCGGCCGCTTTTCAAAGCGATGCAGCGCGGCGTTGCGCCGGTGCTCGGGCGACCCGAGGCGCGGTTTTCGCTTCTCTATGTCGAAGACCTCGCCGGCGCCGTCCGGCATATGGTCGATCGGCCGCACTGGGATAATGGACCCTTTGAACTTCACGACGGCCGTACCGGCGGCTATTCGTGGCGTGAGGTCATGGACACTTTCGCGCGGATCGTCGGCCGCCCCGTGCTTCAGGTTCGGGTTCCCGCGGCGGCGCTCAATGCCATCGCGTCCATCAACCAGGCGCTGGCGCGGCTGATGGGATACCCTCCGATGCTCACCCCCGGGAAGATTCGGGAGCTGACACACCCCGATTGGGTGTGCAACGACGCGCCGTTTCGCAATTTTACGGAATGGCAGCCCTCGGTTTCTCTGGAAGAGGGACTGAAATTAACCCTGGAAAGCTTCAAGGCGCCACGTCCCCAAGCTGTTTTTTAAGAATGGGTCGAATGGCTTCCCCAATGCACAGGAACGAACTATGCCGGGCTACGATGAAATTTTGCAGCAGGTCGTCGAGCTGATCAAGCCGATCGCGCCGCCGGAGCGGCCGGTCGAAGCGGACACCGACCTCGTGGCGGATCTCGAATTCGACTCCCTCAAGGTCATGAACCTGATCGAACAGGTGGAGGACCGCTTCGATATTTCGGTCCCGCTCAACATTCTTCCCGACATCCGCACCGTCAAGGACTTCACCGTTCAACTTCAGGGCCTGATCGAGAGGGCATCGCCATGACGTTGTTCGATAAATTTCAACCCATCGCCGAAGCCCGCCGCGCATTGGCCGAAAGCGGGGTCGAGTCGATCAACGTGGTGATGGAGCAGGTGCTCTCGCCCACCGAAGCCATGATCAACGGACGCCGCACCATCCTCGCCGGCACCAACAACTACTTAGGGCTGACCTTTCACCCCGACTGCGTGGAGTCCGCCTGCCGGGCCCTCCGATCGGAAGGCACCGGTACCACCGGATCGCGAGCCGCCAACGGCAATTACAACGGCCACATGGCGCTCGAACGGGAGTTGGCGGACTTCTTTAAAGTTCGCAGCGTCATCGTCTTTTCCACGGGCTACGTGGCCAACCTCGGAATGATTTCCACCCTGACCGGCCCCGGAGACGTTCTGCTGATCGACGCCGACTCCCATGCCAGCATCTACGACGGCTGCCGGTTGAGCGGGGCGGAGATTATCCGGTTCCGACACAACGACCCAGACGACCTGAACAAGCGCCTCCGACGCCTGGGCGAACGGGCGTCACGAACCGTTATTATCGTTGAAGGAATCTACAGCATGTTCGGCGACAGGGCGCCGCTGGCGGAGATCGCCGACATCAAGCGCCGCCACGGCGCCTATCTTTTGGTGGACGAGGCCCACTCGCTGGGAGTGCTGGGCGAGCACGGTCGGGGACGGGCTGAGGAGGCCGGCGTGGAGTCCGAGGTGGACTTCATCATCGGCACCTTCAGCAAAAGCCTGGGGGCCATCGGGGGCTACTGCGCCAGCAACCACCCCGAACTGGACCTCCTGCGCTATGCCAACCGCGCCTACGTGTTCACCGCCTCGCCCTCGCCGTCCGTCATCGCCTCCACCCGCAGCGCCCTGGCCCTCCTGAGAGCGCACCCGGAACTGCGCCGCCACTTGTGGGAACAATCCCGCCGGCTCTATGCTCGTCTGGCTGATCTGGGGTTTCAATTGGGCCCAGAGCCCAGTCCGATCATCGCCGTGCGCCTCCCCGCTCGCGAGCAGGCGCTGGCCATGTGGTGCGGGCTGCTCGAGCGCGGGGTGTACGTGAATTTGGTGCTGCCGCCGGCCTCGCCGGACGGCGGCTCGCTGTTGCGTTGCAGCGTCAGCGCCGGCCACACGCCGGAGCAGATCGATCTCATCGCCCAGGCGTTTACCGATGCCCACCCGACCAGGGCGTTGGGTTAGCCACACCACAACCGCCCCACGGCCAACTCAAGCGAGAGGTGTTTCCAGGCAAGGGGACCTGGGAAAAAGTCCACGATGCCATGAAGCTATTTTTCTCTTTAGCCCGCCAGTACCCTTGGCCGACTTTTCTAACGCTGGCGGCCATATCTTTCGCCGGGATCGCTGAAGGCGTTGGCATATCCGCCCTGTTGCCGCTCCTCAATACCATTTTCAATCAGCGCGCAAAAATCAGCGGGTCGACCGAAGCCATACCGGAATGGAGCAATCATCTGGACCGACTGGTCCAGCAGGTGCTTAATTCCGCTGGACTCCAACCCACGGTCACCCTATTGCTGTCTTTGTTCGTTGCCTTCATCGTTTTGAAATGTGTTTTACTCTACTTGGCGAACAAACAGATCGGTTTCACGGTCGTGATGATCGCAACCGATATGCGCCTGGCCTTCCTCAAATCGCTCTTTGCTGTCAACTGGGGATACTTCATCCGGCAGCCGACCGGACGGCTTACGAATGCGGTCGCCACGGAAGCCACCCGGGCATCCACGGCATTCAATTTCGGTGCAAAATTGTCCGCCCTGGTGGTCGAGGCGGCTGTCTATTCGACCCTGGCCTTCCTGGTTTCCTGGCAGGCTACGCTGCTCGCATTGGGTGCGGGGGTCTTTATCATCGTGCTTCTGCGGCGCTGGGTCCACAAAAACCGGCGCGCCGGCGTCCGACAGACCGTTCACACCCAGTCGCTGATCACCCAGATGACCGATATCCTGATATCCATCAAGCCGCTCAAAGCCATGGCGCGCGAACAGCAATCCGACATGGTGTTGACGGATACGACCCGCAGGCTGAACCGGGCCCTTCAAAAGCAGGTGCTCAGCAAGGCCGCTCTGGGCTCGTTTCAGGAGCCGATTCTCACCTTGTTCCTGGTGCTGCTGCTTTACACGGCGCTGGTCTACTGGAACCAGCCGCTGGCCACGATGCTGGCCATGGTTTTTTTCATCGGCAAGATTCTCAAGCAGGTCGAAAAACTCCAGAAGGAATATGTCAACCTGGTCGAGTATGAGAGCGCCTATTGGTCGTTGAAGGCCAAGATGGATGAAGCCCAAGACGCGCGGGAAGTGTTGCAGGGAGATCAAAAACCCGAATTCAACGACGCCATTCGGATCAAATCGCTGAGTTTTGCTTATAACGATGCCCCGGTGTTGCGGGATGTGACGCTCACGATCCCGGCGGGTTCTTTCGTGGCGCTCTTGGGCGCGTCCGGCTCAGGGAAAACCACGATCGCCGACATGCTAATAGGGTTGCTAAGGCCACAGAAGGGTGATATTTGGATCGATGAAATTTCCATGCAGCAAATCGACATTCGACGCTGGCGGCAGATGATCGGTTATGTGCCCCAGGAAAACCTGCTCATGCACGACACGATCATGGCAAACGTCACGCTGGGTGAAGAAACCGTCAGTGTGTCGGATGTCGAAAACGCCCTGCGGGCGGCCGGCGCCTGGGGCTTTGTTAAAGAACTGCCAAAGGGCATCCAAACCGTTGTCGGCGAGCGCGGCAGCATGGTCTCAGGGGGGCAGCGGCAGCGTATCGCCATCGCACGGGCACTGGTCAAACGCCCACGACTTCTCATCCTGGATGAAGCCACGACAGCGCTCGATCCTGAGACCGAGATGGAAATCTGCAGAACACTTCAACAACTGGCGGGCAGCGTCACCATCCTCGCCATTTCGCACCAAACGGCGTTGCTCGAAGCTGCCGGCTGGGCATACCAGATCAATGACGGCAAAGTGGCCCGGATCAAAGCGCCGTCAACCGCGGCGATTTCGGCATAAATCCCCGCGAACGCTGACCCAATTCCGCTCAGCGGACGGGACGTCTAAAACCGGAAGTGAGCCTGTAGCTCAGGCAACACCGGCAACCTTGAGCACCAAAACGAACTCGAGGGGAGGGGCAATCACATGCGAAAATTGATGATCGACAGCAAGACCATAGATGATACCACGGATTGTTACGTCATAGCCGAAATCGGGCACAACCATCAGGGCAAATTAAAAACCTGCATGGAGATGTTCAAGGTCGCAAAGGACTGTGGCGCCGATGCCGTGAAACTGCAAAAGCGCGACAACCGCAGCCTCTACACCAAGGCCGGGTACGACAAGCCCTACGACAATGAGAACAGTTACGGGGCCACGTATGGCGAGCACCGCGAAGCCTTGGAGTTCGGCCGCGAGGAGTACTCGGAACTCAAAGCCTATTCAAAGGAAATCGGCATTACGATGTTTGCCACTGCGTTCGACTTCGCCAGTGTCGACTTCCTGGCCGACCTTGGCATGCCCGCTTTCAAAGTGGCTTCGGGCGACCTCAAGAATATCCCGCTGCTCACCCACATGGCCAAAGCGGGCAAGCCCATGATTCTCAGCACCGGCGGCGGCACGATGGAAGACGTCAATCGGGCCTACGACGCCGTCATGCCCATCAACCCGCTGTTGTGCCTGCTGCAATGCACCGCCGGCTACCCGGCCGCCTTCGAAGAATTGAACCTGCGTGTGATCACTACTTTTCGCGAACGGTTTCCGAGCGTGATCGTGGGCTTATCCTCCCACGACAACGGGATCGCAATGGCGCTGGCGGCCTACATGCTAGGCGCCCGCGTGGTGGAAAAGCACTTCACGCTCAACCACACCTGGAAGGGCACCGACCACGCTTTCTCCCTGGAGCCGATCGGCCTGCAGAAAATGGTCAGGGACCTGAGGCGGGCGCGGGTGGCCTTGGGCGACGGGGTCAAGCGCGTGTATGATAGTGAAGTCACCCCGATGGTCAAAATGGGCAAGCAGCTGGTGGCGGCACGCGACCTGCCGGCCGGACATGCCATCCGCCGTGAGGATATCGCCATCAAGTCCCCCGGCGGAGGGCTTCAGCCCTACGAGATCGACAAGGTCATCGGGCGCACGACACGCTCCACGCTGAAGGCAGACGATGCCATCACCTTCGACGTCCTGAACGGCGCCGAGAGCTGGAAGCAAGTCGCATGACGGCGCTTTTCGATCTCGATCGCCAGGTCGGGGTCGTCACCGGCTCCCTGGGCAAACTGGGGCCGATATGGGTAGAGACACTGCTCGACGCCGGTGCCCGGGTCCTGGCCTTGGATCGAGCCGGGCAGCCGGCCTCGCCCGAATTCCGGCAGGTTCAGGCGCGCTTCGGGCCCGAGCGGCTGACCCTGGCCTTCGCGGACGTCTGCATTCGCGCTGAACTCGAAGCCGCCCTTGCCCTCTGCATGCAGCGGTTCGGCACCCCGACCATCCTCGTCAACAATGCCGGCATCGATGCGCCGCCTGCGGCCGGCGGCAGGCAGTTCCGGCTCGAGGAGATTCCGCTGGAGGTGAATCTGCGGATTCTCGAAGTAAACGCTGCCGGCCTGTTTCTGGCCTCCCAGGTGTTCGGAGCCGCCATGGCCGAACAGCGCCGAGGCTCCATCATCAACATCGGATCGCTCTACGCCAGTGTCTCGCCGGATTCGCACCTCTACGACCACATTCCGGGCGATCCCCCTTTCATCAAGCCGCCGGCCTACGGTGCGTCCAAAGCGGCCGTCGTCAACCTGACAAAATACCTCGCTACCCACTTGGCCCCGAACGGCGTGCGCGTCAACGCGCTTTCCCCGGGCGGAGTTATGGGCGGTCAGGATGAGGAATTCAAACGCAAGTTCTGCGCCCGCGTCCCGCTTGGGCGCATGGCGACCGACGAAGACCTGCGCGGCCCGCTCCTTTTTCTCGCTTCGCCCGCCTCTGCATACGTGACGGGCATCAACCTGAAGGTGGACGGCGGATTCACGGCCTGGTAAGAAACCAGGGTCTCCCGGCGTGAACGCCGGGAGACCCTGATTTCTTTTTGGAGCAGGCGTAAACGGCAGCTATGACCCAAACCCAATAAACTCAATGAACCCGGCAAACCCAGATAGCCCCACCCCCTCCTGTGTCGCTCTGATCCCCGCGCGCTCGGGGTCCAAGCGGGTTTTTGACAAGAACATCCGGCTGTTGGCCGGCCACCCCTTGATCGCCTATAGCATCTCGGCGGCGCTGCAGAGCGGTGTTTTCGCGGCGATCATTGTTTCGACCGACTCCGAACGGTACGCAGAGGTCGCCCGCCACTACGGAGCCGAAGTGCCGTTCATGCGACCGGCCGAGTATTCCGGCGATACCTCGCCGGACATCGAGTGGGTGGAGTACACGCTCAAACGGTTGGCAACCGAGGGTCGGTCCTACGACTGTTTCAGCCTCCTACGTCCCACCAGCCCGTTTCGCCTGCCGGAAACAATCCAGCGCGCCTGGGCCGAGTTTTGCGCCGAAACCGGCGTGGATTCCCTCCGGGCGGTCGAGAAGTGCAGCCAGCACCCGGCCAAGATGTGGGTGGTGCGCGGCCGGCGCATGCTCCCGCTCTTGCCGATCGGGCCTGCCGACCAGCCCTGGCACAGCAGCCAGTACCCCTCGCTGCCGGAGGTCTATGTCCAGAACGCGAGCCTCGAGATCGCCTGGTCGCGCGTGGTTCTCGAAGGCCGCACCATCGCCGGGCATGTGGTCATGCCCTTCTTCACACGCGACGCCGAAGGCTTTGACGTGAACAGTCCCTACGACTGGGACTTGGCGGAGCATCTGGTCAACGAGGGAACAACTCGTACGCCCTCAATCCTGTCCGTTCCATAGACAGAACCAAGCCGGCACCGAAAAACCGTGGCGGCTGCTCGCTTTGAAGGAACTCCGCACCGGGCAATCTCTACTATTCAGGGACGGGCGAAGCCACCGGCCTCAGAACCGGCGCCGCCTGTCGGTCTGAAAGCGCAACCTCGTACCAATCGAAGACCACAGCGCGCCCGCCGAAATTCTCCTTATAAAGCGCCAGCCCAGGATTCAAATAGCGGCCGTTCTGCTCGGTAGAAATGCCGAAATCGAAATAAGTTTTTTGGGCGTAAACATTATGGATGAGATGGTCCAGTACCACATCACTTGCTCCGACCGCTCTTCCCTCGTCAGTGGATGAGATGTATTGTGTGTGGACGACCGGTCCGTCGGCATACACAATGACTCCGCCCAACATGAGTGAATCTCGGAAGGCACCAAAAAGACGGATTTTTTCTGGAAAGCGACGGGACAGAAGTTGGATCTCGGCTGCGGAGTGAACAGGCCTCGTGCCATGATACTTGCGCAGGACGCACTCCTCGATGGCCATGAAAGACTCAAAGTCCTCACTGGGACGCACGAGCAGCCCTGCTTTTTTGGCTTTATTGATACTCCATTTTCGCCCTTTTGAATACGGCAGCTTGCGGCGGAGATCGATCGTTGTCGACACGTCGCGCCGGATCAGCCGCCCCTCCTTGGCAAAAAGCAGATACAGGTCTTCTTCCGCCGGCAGCCGGTGGTAAATCCAAGGCACAGGTTTGTAAACCAGCCGTCCAAGCCCTTTCCGCGCGTAGTAATCCAGCATCAGATCGAACACACAGCTCATGAGGCCGATGGTCATCTGCTCGTCTGAGACCACGCCGCCGAAGGTCAAACCCGCGTGAGACAACACATCATCTCCCATCCGGCAGGCAGGAAAGACGGCCGCCGGCCGGCCGCCATCGAAGAACAGCAGCGAGGCGTCCGTAAACCGGTCGGCGTGGTAATCCATGTAGCCCCGGCAGAACAAAAAGACACCATTTTTGGAGCGCAGGACGAAATCGTCCCAAACGGTCCGGTGTTCATTCGCGTAGGGCACCAGGGTCAGCACGTTTCGGATGACTCCAAGCCGACGGCGTAGCCAAAACCGTCTCGGCCCATATCGTTGCCATTGTAAAACATGTAGGTCCGGTCATTCCAACGCAGGAGGCTGGGGTAGCACAGGGTTTTAGAATCCCACCCCACAGCCGACAGCTCGATTCCGAGCAAATCATCCCGCCGCACCCAGTTGAGTCCATCGATCGATTGTGCATAACCCGGAAAATAGCCTCCCCCGGTGTCGCCCCAGGTGAAGTACATTTGGTAGCCGTCGTCCATCTTATAAACACGCGGCCGGCCAATACGATATTCCAATCCGGACACATCCAAACACAGCCTGCCTGGCGACCTGAAATCGAGGCCATCGGGGGATTCGGTGTGCCAGATGGTATACCTTGGATAGGGCTGGCCGTTGAGAAACTGCCAGCCGCTGCCGCCGGCATACCACGCCTTCCAGCGACCGTCTTCGAACAAAATCGTGTGGATGGCACGGATGAACAGCGCATCTGAATCACGGTCCATCACCGGTGCCTGGCTGCTCCGTTGAAAGGAGTTCCCACCGTCGCGGCTGAAGGCCAAGCCGGAGAATGCAAAAAATTTCACCCGCTGCACGCGCTGGAACCCGACATAATACATCCGCAACCGGTCGCCGTCCCGGATCACATCCCCCAGAATCACGCCATTGTCGTCGAAGGCCCCCGGTAGGCCGATATCTAAGACCGGCCGGGGTGACATACCCAAAACTGTCGAGGGATTTTCAGCGGACACATCGACAAAGCCGATGCGGCTGACGCCTTCATCATCACGAAAGCCGGCATACACCCGGATCACATCGGGTTCGATCAGGATGGGGGTGGGCGTCAGGGCCGAATGCCGTGCCCAAGGCATCGAACCGTCCGGGCCGAAGATTATCCCCTGCTTGATCCACCTCATCGGTCTACCCCAAAGGTCTCGAAACTGGATTTGCCGAGGGCCTTTGCGGGATTGCCCACATAGACCCTGCCCGGCGCCGTGTCCCGGACGACCACGGCACCTGACCCGATGATGCCGTCCTCGCCTACCTTGATTTTGTCATTGAAGGCAGCGTTCACCCCGACAAAACAGGAAGCGCCGATCTCGCAGAAACCTGAGATCACCACATGCGAAGCGATGTAGGTGTTGCGGCGAATCACCGTCTGATGCCCAATGTGGTTGCCACTCCAGAGGTACACGTTATCCTCAATCCTCACACCGTGTTGAACGACGTTGTTTTCGAGGATAAAGCAATTCTCGCCGATACAGGCGGTGCGCCAAACGAACGCCTTGGAGCTGACGTAGCTTGCAAGGGAATATCCCCTCGCCTTCATTTGATCGTAAAGGCGGGTGCGTACCCGGTTGAGCCGCGTATAAGAGATCGCTACAAACGCCGTGTAGTCGTCGGGTGCAAACTGTTTTTCCAGCAACTCCAGCGGCACGACCGGCAAACCGCAGAGGCTCGCCGTCTTCCTAAACCGTTCCTCCACCGCGAATCCGGCCACGCAAAACTCAGAGTCATGTGTGAAATATTCACAGGCCAGTTGCGCCGTCTCTCCGTCCCCGATGATGACCAGCTTCTGCTTCATGCCCTTTGTCCTCGAACATCCGCTCCAGTGTTCGGATATGACATTTACCGTTTCATCTTCTTGAACGCTTTGCCGGTGATTGGATTGCGGCCGATCATTCTCTTGATGAAATAGCGCAGCTCGATCCAGGGTCTCCTCAGAACTGAAAGTATCACCAGCATAAGAAACACGGGATGATATCGGTAATAGGCTGCGATCTTGAAGTCGCAAATATCGTCCACGTATTCAATGGCCTGTTTGAGTGCCATTTTCGTGACAGCCGCCGCATGCGGTCCCTTAATGTCGGCAAGGTACAGGTTGAAGAAGATGAGGAATTTGACCCTCTTCTTGGTTCGGTTCCAGGTCGGATTCGAGCGGGAGTAAGACTCGGCCGGGGTGCCGATCTCGCAAACCAATTTACGGCTGAAAGCAACCGAGCCAACGGCGCTTAAAAGGAACAAATACGCGTAAACGTTATCTTCCGCCACCCCCAGGCGTTGGGCGAGCGCCCGATTGATCATGAACGGATCCTCGTAGGCCTTCAACGAGCTGGCCAGCGCGTGATCTATGACAACCGCTTGCGACCAATCCAGCCCCCCTCGGCGGTACTTGCGAATGAACTCGTCTCCCGGCATTACCACCCAGCTATCGCCGGCGGCAAGTCTTTCGGGAGCCGATAGCATCTCCCGGCTGCTGTTTTCAAATACAGCATTGGCGAAACACAGGTGGCAGTCGGGCCGAGGCTGCATGATATCGACCGCCTCCGCGAGAAACTTTCGGTCGATGAAGCGATTGTCGTGGGCGAACGGCACTAAGTACCGGCCGGTGGCCTGTCTCAAAGCGAACAAAAAATTGTCCATCACGCCGAGGTTCTGCGGCTGACTGAAAAACTTGATGCTCAGTTGGTCGATCGGCTCTCTCGCGAACTCGCGTACGACCGGCTCCAGGGGGGTCGGTGAGGCGTCGTCCGAAATTATGATTTCCAGTGGCCGGTGGGTCTGCTCGATGGTTGACTGCAGTGCCCGCCGGAGGTACCCGGGCTGATTGTAGGCCGGGATGACAACGCTGACCTTGCGTGGATCAAGGTTCATGGACGATGGTCTGAGCTTTCTTTCGGGATAGGAGGAATGATTTAAATCCCTCAACCGCCTCAATCACCTTCCCCTGCATGTCCGGCGTCAGGTGCGGTCCCATGGGTAGACTGAGCACGGTCGCGGCGATGTTTTCCGCAACCGGGAAGGCCCCTTCCCCGTAGCCTCGGTCCGCATAGGCGCCGGAGCGGTGCGGCGGGATGGGATAATGAATGAGGGTCTCAACGCCGGCCTGCGCCAACTGCTGCTGGAACAGGTCGCGCCGAGGATGTCTGACGACAAACAGGTGCCAGACCGCTTCGACGTCCGCCGGCACCTGCGGCAGCACTATGTCCGGCAGGCGCGAGAGGGCCTGCCAGTAGCGAGCGGCAATTTTCTGGCGACGGCGGTTCCAGTCGTCCAGGTGCGCCAGTTTGACACGCAGCATCGCTGCTTGCAGCTCATCCAGGCGCAGATTGAATCCCAGCACCTCATGCCGGTACTTGACAGTTGAGCCATAGTTGCGCAACCGCCGCAACCGGGCGGCCAGGTCGGCGTCATCGGTCACAACGGCCCCACCGTCTCCAAAGGCTCCCAAGTTCTTGCCGGGATAAAAACTGAACCCGGCCGCATCCCCTAAACCGCCGGCACGACGACCCCGGTAGCGGGCCCCATGCGCCTGGGCGGCATCCTCGATGACCTTCAGGCCGCGTCTTCGGGCCAGCTCGCAGATGGGGTCCATTTCCGCCGGTTGCCCGTAGAGGTGCACCGGCATAACGGCGCGCGTGCGTGCGGTCACCGCCGCTTCGATTCGATCCGCCCGAATGGAATAGGTGCGCTCGTCGGGCTCGACCGGTATCGGAAGTGCGCCGGTTCGTGAAACGGCCAGCCAGGAGGCAATAAAGGTGTTGGCCGGAACGATTACCTCATCACCCGCACCGATGCCGTATCCTCTTAGGATCAATTCCAGGGCGTCCAGGCCGCTGCTGACGCCGACGCAATGCTGTGCGCCGCAATATGCGGCGAACTCACGTTCAAACGCCTCGACCTCCGGCCCTAAAATATAGCGCCCGGAGGACAGAACGCGCCGACAGGCCGCATCCAGCTCCCCCTTGAGTTCGAGGTAGGCGGCCGTGAGGTCCAAAAAAGGAATTGTCACTTTTTGGGGTCCCGGCCGGCGCGGATGAAATCCGGGTAGTGCCGGTAGTAATCGGACTCATCGTAATAGTCGGAAACCAGCGCAAGGCACACCGACCCGGATGAGAAATTGTCGATCTCCCTCCAGATCATGGGCGGAATGTAAAGTCCGTAGTAGGACCGGTTGAGGTGGAATTTCATCTTGTGAAATCCGTCGTCCACCGTGACATCGAAGCTGCCTGACATGGCGATCAGGAATTGATGCAGCGCCTTATGGGCATGGCCAGCACGCAGGGCGCCGCCGGGGACATCGTACAGATAGTAGACCCGCTTGATGTCGAAGGGGATATGGCGCAAGTTTTCGATGAAGGTCAGGTTGCCTCTCGGATCGTTGATTTTGGGAAGGTCGAGCAGCTTGCAGTTTTCAATCTTGCACGTTTCTGCTGTCATGGTCGCTTTTCTCCGTTGCCGCGGATTGAGACGGTGGTTATCCACCGAAACCAGCCCGAGGTCAGCCCGCTTTTTTGAAAATTGCGTTACAGCCCTCGCGCGGGTCCTCGCCGGTCTGCTTCTGGCGCCGCGCGGCCGATCGTGTGTAATGCGTTTCCATCAGGGTGTACCCATGCGCCTGCAGCAAGGCCTTGCTCGCATCGGAATGGGGCTCGTTCATTTCCACCTGAAGGGTTGCCGGAGCCCTGGAGGAAGCCAACAGCCTCAACATGCCCTCGAGGATCCGGTGCTCGTTGCCGTCCACATCGATCTTGATATGGTGCGGTGCTGCCATTCGGCCGGCGTCCAGGAGAGAATCAATCGTGGTGGCAAATTTCAATTCGTCGATTTCCCCTCCCCGATCATCTTGATCCGCCGCAGTGGAGGACAGCAGCTGACTGTGAGAGGTCCCGGCCCGAGCGGAGTCATAGGCGAAGACCGCGAAGCCTTCGATAGAATCGAGCGCGAAGCTGCAGGGGACCACGACCTGCTGAAGGCCGTTTAGGACCACGTTGTCGATCAATCGCGTAAAATTGGCGGCATGGGGTTCAAAGGCATAAACTTTCCCCTTCGGACCCACCCTCCGCGCAGCCAATATCGTATAAACACCGATATTGGCACCAATGTCGCAGAAGACCTGGCCGCCTTTCACACTGGAGTCAATCCACGCGACCGTCCCGGGTTCCTTAGAAAAAAGCTTAAGGCAGCGGTTAAACTCCCGCACGGTTTCGCACCGAAACCGGTAAGAGGCGGCACCATCGACGAGCTCAATCTCACGCACCAGCCGCTTCCGCAATTCCAGCAGTCTCCGGTGGAACTTGCGCAGATGCCGGTTCGGCGGCCAGGAAGCGGCGATGGAACGAATCATGCGTCATCCTAATTTACAAAAGGTGATAGTACTGCAGTGCCCGGGGGCACAGTTGTTGCTAACGTGAAACAGAATGCTTGTCAAGCATGGGATGTTTTGTTTTCAAAAAAAGTTGTTGACAAAAATGCGGCCTAAAAAATAGATATACAAGTTTTAGTAAACAATCAACAGTACCTTAAGATCAACCGATCACTCAAGCCGAAATAAATGTTCAAATTTGAGACCCATCCGTCCCGGCCACGCCCGATCACTGCTGCAATCTCCAGAGGACGCGACAGAGGAGGCCGCTCCGATCATGCCAGCCGATAAGCCGCTGCTGTTGATTCCAGTCGAAAACCAGGTGCGGGAGCTGGACCCCAAGTTGCTGTTGGCGTGCGTGGCGGCGCGGCATGGTTTTTCCTCGGTCATCGGGTCGCGCCGCGAGATGGAAATGCGGATCGACTCGTTCCCGCGCAGCATCTATCTCTCTAAGAGCATGACCGTCCGCAGCCTGCTGTTTTTTTGGGTCGCCTCCAAGTTCGGCCACGACCTCATCACATGGGACGAAGAGGCCCTGGTGCACCTGCCGCCGGAAACCTATTTTTCGCGTCGGCTGCACCCGAGCGCCATGCGCTACATCACCCACCTGTTTGCGTGGGGCGAGGAGAACGCCGAGCTCTGGCGCCGGTATCCCCATCTTCCCCCCGGGATTCCCATCCATGTCACCGGCAACCCGCGCAGCGACATGCTGCGGCCGGAACTTTACGGGTATTATGCCGATGAAATCGCAAGCATCCGGGAAGAGTTCGGTGACTTCATCCTGGTGAACACGAATTTCAACCATGTCAACGCCTTCGGCGACGACATGAACCTGTTCAAGCCCGTGAAACGCCCCGGGCAGCGGCCGCGCTTCGGCCGGGCCGCCCGCGGCATGAGCCGCGAGTACGCGGAAGGGCTCAGAGACCACAAGCTGGCCGTGTTCGACGATTTCAAACGCCTATTACCGGAGCTGGAAAAACGCTTCCCCGCCTACACCATCGTCGTCCGGCCCCACCCGACCGAAGGCCACGACGCCTATCAGAAGATCGCCGCCCGCTGCATGCGGGTGCGGGTAACCAACCAGGGCAACGTCGTGCCCTGGCTGCTCACCGCCAAGGCCCTGGTCCACAACGGCTGCACCACCGGCGTGGAGGCCTTCGTCCTGCGGGTTCCTGCCATAAGCTACCGCGCCACCGTCAACGACGTTTACGACCAGGGATTTTACCGCCTGCCGAACGCCCTGAGCCACCAGTGCTTCACGCTGGAGGAGCTGGCGGCCACCCTGGAGCGCATTCTGAAGGGAACCCTCGGACGCCCGGAGGGGGATGAGCTGCTCCTTCTGGTTCGTCATCATCTGGCCGGAATGGACGGCGACCGCCTGGCCTGCGAACGCATGGTGGATGTCCTGGAGCGCATCGCAATCGAACAGGCCGAGCCGATCCCGAACGCCGTTGTGCATCGTGTCGACCGCTGGCTGGCCCGCCAGGGGCTGCAGCTGCTGCGTCAGATCAAGTCGCATCTGCCCGGCTCTCACAACCGGCCGGAGTTCCAGCGCCATCGCTACCCCGGCCTTCCGCTGGATGAGGTTCGCGCCCTCATCGCCCGCTTTCAGCGGCTGCTGGGGGACGATACGCCCATCGCCGTCGAACCGATCACCGCCACCATCTATCGCCTGCGGGTCGCATGACCGGCACCAGGGAGCACGCATGCATCCGAAACCGCCGCTGATCATTCCAGTCGAAAACCAGGTGCGGGAGCTGGATCCCAAGCTGCTGCTGGCGTGCATCGCCGCACGCCGGGGGTTCACCTCCATCATCGGCTCCCACCGCGAGATTGATTTTCGCATTGCCGCCTTTCCCAGAGGCCTTTACCTCAACAAAAGCATGACGGCTCGCAACCTCAAGATGTTTAAAATCATGCGCCGCATCGGCCACTCCATCCTAACCTGGGATGAGGAGGCTCTGGTGCACCTGCCCCCGGAAATCTACTACTCGCGCCGGCTGTCACCGGTGGCCATTCGCTATGTTTCACACTTGTTCGCCTGGGGGGAGGACAATGCCGACCTGTGGCGGCGCTACCCGCATCTGCCGCAGGATCTGCCCATCCATGTCACCGGCAACCCCCGCAACGACATGCTCCGGCCGGAGCTGCATGGATTTTACAGCGAGGAGGTTCGAGCGATCCGGGAACGCTGCGGGGACTACCTCCTGGTCAACACCAATTTCAACCACGTCAACGCCTTCTTCCCGGCCCAGAACCTTTTCAAACCCGCCAAACATCCGGGGGAAGCACCCCAGTTCGGCAAGGCCGGCGTCGGGATGAACCGCAGGTTCGCCGAGGCGCTGCGCGACCAGAAAACGGCGGTTTTCGAGTCTTTTCAGAGGCTGATCCCCGAACTGTCGCGTGCGTTCCCCAAGATGGCCGTCATTGTTAGGCCGCACCCGACGGAAGGCCAGGACGTATACCGGCGGCTTGCCGCAGGCCTCGGCAACATCCACGTCACCAATGAGGGCAACGTGGTGCCCTGGCTGCTGGGAGCCAAGGCGCTTATTCACAACGGCTGCACCACTGGGGTTGAAGCCTATGTGATGCGGATTCCGGCCTTCAGCTTTCGTCCCTCCGTCAGCGAGGCCATCGACACCACCTTCTATGTTCTGCCGCACGGCCTGAGCCACCAGTGTTTCGAGGCCGACGGGCTGATCGATTCAATTCAGCAGGTTTTGAGTGGGAATCTCGGCGCCGCCGCAGGCGAAGAGCGCGAGGCCATGGTAAAACGGTACCTGGCCGGTCAATCCGGTGCGCTCGCATGCGAACGGATGATGGAGGTCCTCGAAGCGATCGCCGAAGAAAACCGGATCCTGCCGGCGCCGCCACTGCCCAAACGGATTTCCGGCATCCTCATGGCCCAAGGTCGTGTTCTGATCAAACGCGTAAAGTCCTATTTCCCGGGATCGCATGCGCCGCCGGAGTTCCATCGCCACCGCTATCCGGGGATCACGCTGGAAGAAATTTCTCGGCGGATCAGCCGCTTTCAGACGATCCTCGAAAATGAAACACCCATTTCAGTAGAAGCGGTCACACCGTACATTTTCAGCATCCGCCCGGCGGCTTGAAGCCGGGGCCGTGCAGCGGCATGGGGTCCACCTTGACAGTAAAAGGGCAATTCGGCTATGGTGATCCATTATGAGATGCGACAGGATCAAGGACGCGGACGCAGAATCGTCCGGTTTTTATTTTAGGGGCAAGCGGCCATGAAAGTAATGATTCTCGGGCTAGGCAAATCCGGCACCACAGGAATGGTGTACAAGGTGGCGGGAGGGCTTCCCAACTGCCACGCGTTTTCAGGTGGTAAACCCGGCAAGTACACCGGCAACTACGAAAATGCCGTCTACAAACACACCTACGAAGAGCGCAAGGGGAAGAACTTCGAGGTTTACAGCAAACACTTTGCCAAATTCCAATATGACCGCAAGGTCTGGATGGCCCGAGATCCGCGAGACGCCGCCGTCAGCCGCGTTCTTTACCGCTTTCACAAAGGCATTCTCTTCAACCGCAAGCAATTCGAGGCCTACTTCGACCTGATCATAAAAAAGGAGAAGGCGCCCCACTCCGTCCCCTTCATCGAGATCTGCCGGTATGCCGGCCATTTCGAATGGCCGGCCAGCGTTGAGAAAGTGGTCGAAGAAGAACGGGTGCGCTACGAACGGATGCGAGCGTTTGTGAAAAACCTCGGCAGCGACTGGTTTCTTTTCAAATACGAGGACATGGTGACGGGAAAATTCGACGAGATCAACCGTTACCTGGGCTTCGAGCTCAAATCCGAAGCCGAAGTTCCCAAGGGGACCGGGAAGGAAAAGGTCGTTCGCAAGAAGGCGTTCGGCGATTGGCGCCACTGGTTCACGGAAGAGGACGTCGCACTTTTCAAACCGGCGTACCACCCCTACATGGAAGCCGTCGGCTACGATTGGAACGACTGGGCGCTCGCACCGCAACCCATCATCGAACCCCGGTTCTCATCGGTCTATGTGAAGAATCTCGCCGACAAGGGGCACTCCAACATTCTGAAACGCTTCTACGACAACCTGATGCAGCGGTACTACGCGCGACAGTGACCCACCGATGCCGACGGCCGCCGTCGGTTCACTTCAACCGGATCTCCTTCAGCCGCATCTCCACCCGCCCGATGAGGGGCACCTCCCCGCTGACCGCCAGAGGCAGCCGCTCCTGTGCGCTGCCCCAGAGCTGGCTCCCATCCCTGAAGAACTCCTCCACCTCCCCGCGATAGGACCCGATGGGTTGCGAGGTAACCTGAACTCCCCGGGCCGAAACGGCTCCTTTGCGCCGGAGGACGTCGCCTCCCCGCGTTTCCATGTAGTCGACATCGATCGTCCGCGCCGGCCGGGGGCTCAGGCGGACCCGGTGGAGCTGACGCTTGTGGAAGACACAGAGCGTGCCTCCGGCCGTATTCGGATCCTGCGCAAACGGACCGGCAAAGGATATCAATTGGGAGGCCTCGATAATAAGAGGACAATCCGAACGGTTCGCGGGATGTGGGTAGAAATGGTTCCCGTGCCGGGTCCATGACTCCGGAGGGCCTCCGGCCTCTTTGGCCGAGGCCGGCTCCTGCTGGAGCCGGAAGACGCCCTCGGCGGTAAAGCGGAACCACTGGCGGTAGTCCTTCAGTCCGGTTCGCGTTCGCTCCAAATAAAGCGGCGTGTTCGTGCGCAGATCGAACCAGAGGCGGTTTTCCAGCAGGATCCGTTTACCCCCGATGACATCCACGGTCGTGACGATGGAGAGCCGGTGCACCTGTTCACCCGAGGCCTGGAGCGGATTTCCCCTGGGGCTTTCGATGAATCGAGCGGCCTCCACCGCGGCGGGAGCGACCTGCAGCTCGACCTCGGCCGCAGCCGTACCGGAAATTCCCTTTGCCTCCAGCACAAAGGACGACCAGGGCACCTCTGAATTGTTTCGGCCCGAATCGGCGCATACCGGCACAACCGCCGCCCCCCACAACAGCGCCGCCCAGCAAACCAGGACCGCGACGCCCCCTATGGCAGCGGTTCGACTCATGACGCGACATCTTCCGCTTCGAACGTGTAGTTGCCCCGCAAAAACTGCTCCGCATACCACTCGACCTGCCGGTCGTCGGCCAGGTGCATGTCGAGCAGCCGGACCGAACCTATCAGCCTTCCGAGCATGTCCAGCTTGTCCGCGATGAAACCCTCATTGTATTTTTTGACTTCGCCCCTGACCATATCGCCCTTTTGATCGACCTTGAAACCCAGTTTGCGGAGCACCGATGCGATCATCATGGCCCGCCGCGCCCGACGCCCGATATCGGCTGCCCCGCCTTTGAAGTAAAAGGTGATGTAGTTGTCGTTGATCTCCGGGCCGCAGTAAGAGTCGATGGTTGTAAAATGGTATCCCAGGCGGGAGTTGAAGTTGAGATAGTGCCCCGCGATGATGGCGTAGCTGGGCCCCCCCATGCGGCCCTCCTTCATGGGGTCGCGCATGACGGTCTCGGCCACAATCGAGGCAAACCCGCTCCAGCTCACCCCGGCGTCCCGGTTCCAGTCTACCTGCTCGTGCCTCATGCCCTGCAGCAGCGCTTGAAAGGGGATCGAGGCGATGTCTTGAACCTCCGCCTGCCGGGCGCCGAATCCCGGCCGCAGGCCGTTGCCGAGGTCCACGACGTAGATCCGCATCGGCAGATAGACGCGCAGGGGGATGGCCATGCCCTCTTTCGGGGCATCCTCGTCGCTGATGCGGAACATCTCCCGCATGGACATCTCGTGGGCGTAGCGAATGATATCGTGCAGGGTTTTGCACCCCTCCGGACTGAAATTCTCCTTGCGGGGGTCGGTAAGGCTCAGGGGGGCGATACGTTTCAACACGGACTTCACGGTGTTGTAGGTCGGGCTGTCCTTCATCGGGTTGAGGGCCTTTTTCTCGGTAAGCAGCGACTCCACCCGGCCGCGGTAGACGGTGCGGCGCGCCGCGTCCAAGGTGATCTCCTCCCCGTGCCGGATGGCGGCGGTGGCATTGCCGGTGCCCACAAGCGTTGGGATCTGGAACTCCCGGGCGACGGAGGCCATGTGCCCGGTGACGCTGCCGACATCGGTGATGAACGCCCGGATGCGGCCCATGATCGGCACGTAGCGCGGGGAGGTCTGCCGGGCGACGATCAGCACCCCCTCGGGGATATGGTGCAGTGTGTGGTCGGACTCGATGACGTAAGCGTATCCCGCGGCCGTCCCGTCGCAGGCCGTCTGCCCGCCGTGGACCAGCACCGGATTCTCGATGGCGGCATTCGGCGGCGCATCGAGCGCTGCCTGCTCGGCCCCGAATCGCTGCGAGCGCTTGAGCGGGCGCGCCTGGAGAATGTAAAGCCTGCCCTGCTGGTCGATGACCCATTCGATATCCAGGGCGCCGCCGTAGTGAGCCTCGAGTTTCAGGCCGTAATCGGCCAACCGGCGCAGGGTCGAATCGTTGAGGCAAGCGGTTTGGCGCATTTCCGCCGGCACCTCCTCCTCCCGCAGCCCGTCGGCTGTGTTCAGCCGCAGCCGGAGCTTCTTGACAGCTATCTGTGCCGTCTGCCGCCGCAGGCTCTTCTTGTCGACTTCGTAAAAATCGGTGGCCACCGCGCCCTCCACCGCGTCGGCGGCCAGCCCCCACACCGCGCTGATCATGATCACCGCGTTGCGGCTGTCGTTGGGGTCCACCGTGTACATCACGCCGCTCGACCGGGCGTCGATCATCATGATGCAGGCGACACTCATGTTCACGTCCTGGTCGCGGTACCCCCGGCGGCGGCGGTAATAGATGGCCCGCGGGTTGAACGTGCTGGCCACCACCTCCTTGTAGGCCTGGATGAGGTTTGCTTCGCTGACGTTGAGCACGGTGGAATGCTGGCCCGCGAAACTGGCCTCCGCGTCCTCGCTGGTGGCGCTGCTGCGCACGGAGAGCCTCAGGTCGGTCAAGGTGTGCTCCCGCAGGTCCGCGGCCGCCTGCAGAATCGAGGCTTCGAGGTCCGCCGGCAGGGGGGCCTGCAGGATCTGCTCCTGTATTTCCCGGCTCACGGCCATGAGCTCGTCGGTATGATTGATGTCAAGGTCCTTGAGTTTGGTCTGGACCAGTTCCCCGAGATCGTTGTAGTCCAAGAAGAGCTGATAGCCGTAGGCGGTGATGGCAAACCCCGGCGGCACCGGCAGATGGGCGCGGTTGGAAACTTCGCCGAGGTTGGCGGCCTTGCCGCCCACCTCGGTGGCGTTTTCGAGGCTCAGCCGATCGATGGGCAGAACGAAGCTTGTCTCATCGAAGTGCCGCTTGCGAAGCAGCTCCGAGAGCACCTTGTCCGAAATCCGCTGGACGGCCGCCTCCAGCTCCGGGTATTTTTGGGATGATAGCACATTCAGGTTCCTGGCGATGGAGTCGACCTCCATGATCAGCGCTTCCACCTGGGAAACAGCGTACATGAAGGTGAACGGCTTGTCCTGGTAGATCGTGTGCTCCAGATCAGCGATGATCTCAAGCGCCCGGTTGTTGGCCTTGAGCAGGCGTTTGAAGCTTTTGTACTTGCGGTGAAAGACCGTTTCGCCCCCGGCCTCCTGGCGGAGCGCCTCCCGCTTGCCGAAGATTTCCAGAAACTTGAACATGGCCCCCTCTGTTGAAGCGTGAAAACCGAGTGCATTCACTATGCTCAAAACCGTATCATACTCATTTTCCCCGAGGCGACAAGAGCCGTTCCCTGCCTGCCGTCTTGTCAATTCCGCTGCAGCCCGCTATGATGCGGCCCTATCAACCGGTGATACAAGACGGCGCGCCAGGACAACGGCCGCGACGCCATTTCCACTCGAACCCTTGACCCCTTGGACCCTTTGAAGCTAAGCCCTCGGCTGTCATCTTTGCCTCAAAGCAAGCGGCGGCCCTCCAGCGATTAAGGAAAGGAAACGAAACATGCATGGCGGATATATGGGAAAGCTGGCGTTTGTCGATTTAACGGCCAACCGGGTGCGAGTGGAGCCCCTCTCGGAATCGATCGGCAGGGAGTTCGTCGGCGGATATGGCCTGGGGGTGAGGGTTCTGTTCGAAAACATGCCCAAACACTCCGACCCGCTGGGGCCGGACAACATCCTCGGTCTGACCGCCGGTCCACTCACCGGCACCAAGGCCCCTGCCGGCAGCCGCTACATGGCCTGCTGCAAATCGCCGCTCACCGGTGGCTGGGGCGACGCCAACGCCGGCGGCTACTTCGGCAGCGAACTCAAGGCCGCCGGATTCGACGCCGTCTTCATCTCCGGCAT
>JBGSTS010000162.1:0-9720 GCA_041736435.1 Desulfobacterales bacterium
GCGGCGGATATCGCCCGCGATGTTTTGCGCGGATAGCGGGGCAGCTGGGCGGCAGGCAGGCGCAGCGCCGCCCCGATGGCGGCGAGGATCGCTTCCCCATAGCGGTCGATTTGGGAGGGGCTCAACGCCCCGGATTTTTCGAGCTCGGCCGTGGTGGAGGGTTTGATCTCAGCCAGCGCCAGCAGGGACTCGGTGTTGAACACTTTGAACATCGGTCGGTCTTTCTCGCGAGCCACCCGCCGGCGGAAGGCCAGCAGTTCCTCGAGTACGGCCAGACTTCTCGGCTCCAGTCGGCCGGCGCCTTTGCAACTGGCAAACAGCGGCGTTCCGTCGGTGATGCCCGGCCGAACCTTGCTCAGGATCCGGCACTCCTCGTCGACCCATGCGAGCCGGCCTTTTTCCTGGAGGTCCGCCGTCAGGCGCTCTGCCAGGGACGGCAGGTACCGGGCATCGGAGACGGCGTAGTCCAGCATCTGGCGGGGAAGCGGCCGCCGGGACCAGTCCTTGCGCTGGTATTTTTTGTCCAGGGCGACGGAGAAAAGTTCCTTGAGCACGGCCTCCAGACCGGTTTCACGATAGCCGAGGAACCGGCAGGCCAGCTGGGTGTCGAAGAGGTTGGTGATGCGGACATCAAAATCCCGAAACAGGGAGCGCACATCGTAGTCGGCCCCGTGAAAGACCTTGCGAATCCGGGAGTCCCGAAACAGCGGCTTGAGTGGGGATAGATCCTTGAGCGCCAGGGTGTCCAGGATGGCATGCGTGCGGGGCGTGGCCAGCTGAACCAGGCACACTCTTTCCCTGAAATGGAACATCGAATCGGCTTCTAAATCGAAGCCGATAACGGCCTCGTGCTGAAGCTCGTCGGCCATGTCGATCAGCTGGCGTTC
Source organism: Desulfobacterales bacterium (assembly GCA_041736435.1). Classification (GTDB taxonomy): domain Bacteria; phylum Desulfobacterota; class Desulfobacteria; order Desulfobacterales; family SpSt-501; genus SpSt-501. The sequence continues at coordinate 888 of JBGSTS010000162.1, forward strand.
CGTGGTGACGATCGAATAGGTGGAAGATTTTTCAGATGGCATTGTTTTTTTGCTTGACGTGTGGCCGGATTTTTTGAAAATTACCCTTTCCAATAATGATGCCCGGGTTGGCCCACCGCGGGACCGCTGCCGGTCTTGCGGCGGGGCAATTGCCGAATCGGGCGAATCGGTGTAAGCTGTTTGTCAGGACAACCCAGAAAGCGAAACTTATAAATGATTAGTATAACACTTCCGGATGGGAACATAAAGCGGTTTGATCACCCCGTGACGGGCCTGGAACTGGCCCGGGGCATCTCCGAAGGGCTGGCCCGCAGCTGCGTCGCCATGGAGCTGGACCACCGGTTGGTGGATCTGCATGCACCCCTCGACCGTGATGCCGCGGTGCGGCTCGTCACCACCCGCGACCCCGAAGCGCTGGAGATCATGCGGCACAGTGCGGCGCACGTCATGGCCCAGGCCATCCTGCGCCTCTATCCGGAGGCCAAGCTCACCATCGGCCCGGTGGTCGAAGACGGCTTTTATTACGACATCGACATGCCGCCGGTCTCCGAGGAGGACTTCCCGCGCATCGAGGCGGAAATCCGCAACATCATTCAGGCCAAACTGCCCATCCGGCGGCGCGAGGTGACCCAGAGCGAGGCCCTGGAGCTCTACCAAGAGGAGCCCTACAAGCTCGAAATGATTCGAGAGTTGGCGGACGGCACCATCTCCGTCTACGAGCAGGGCGAGTTTGCCGACCTGTGTCGCGGTCCCCACGTGCCGCACACCGGCATGGTGAAGGCCATCAAGCTGTTGAAAGTCTCCGGCGCCTACTGGCGCGCCGACCCGGCCCGGGCACAGCTGCAGCGCATTTACGGCACAGCCTTCTTCGACAAGAAAGAGCTCGACGCCTACCTGCATTTTCTGGAAGAGGCCAAGCGCCGCAACCACCGCAAAATCGGCCAGGCGCTGGACCTGTTCAGTTTTCACGATGAAGCGCCCGGCATGGCGTTTTTTCACCCCAAGGGGATGGTGATCTGGAACGCCCTGCTCGACTACTGGCGCTGGGAGCACCGGGCGGCGGGCTACGTGGAGACCCAGACGCCGATCCTGCTCAACCGCTCACTGTGGGAGCGCTCCGGGCACTGGGCCAACTATCGCGAGAACATGTACACCGCCACCATCGACGAGGTCGAATACGCGATCAAGCCCATGAACTGCCCCGGCGGGATGCTGCTCTACAACCGCAAGCCCCACTCCTACCGCGACCTGCCGCTGCGGGCCGCGGAGATCGGGCTGGTGCACCGCCACGAGCTCTCCGGGGTGCTCTCCGGCCTGTTCCGGGTGCGGGCCTTCCACCAGGACGACGCCCACATTTTCATGACCCCGGATCAGATCGAAGCGGAGATCCTGGGGGTGCTGCATCTCGTGGAGCGGATCTACAGCACCTTCGGGCTGGGGTTCCACCTCGAGCTGTCGACCCGCCCGCAGAAGTCCATCGGCACCGACGAGCAGTGGGCGCTCGCCACCGACGGGTTGAAATCGGCCCTTTCCGCCTACGGGCGGGACTACAAGTTAAACGAGGGCGATGGGGCCTTCTACGGGCCCAAGATCGACATCCACATCAAAGACGCTCTGGGCCGGACGTGGCAGTGCGGCACCATCCAACTCGACATGTCGCTGCCCGAGCGCTTCAACCTGCACTACGTGGCCAAGGACAACGAGCGCCGGCGGCCGATCATGATTCACCGCGTGATTTACGGATCGATCGAGCGCTTTCTGGGGATTCTGGTCGAGCATTTCGCCGGCCGATTCCCGCTGTGGATGAGTCCCCTGCAGGCCGTCCTCCTGCCCATGAACGACGAGCTTGCCCGGTATGCGCTGGAGGTCCATGCTCGGTTCGATGCCGCGGGGCTGCGCACGGAGGTCGACAGTCGCACCGAGAGCCTGAACAAAAAGATCCGGGAGGCCCAAATCGCCCACACCCCGCTCATCCTGACGATCGGCGCCCGGGAAAAAGAGGCCGGCACCCTGGCCGTGCGAACCCTGGACGGCAAGGTCGCCCACGGGGTCACGCACGAGCGGTTCATCGACACCGTTCTCGGGAACATCGGCCGCCGTGCGATCGGCTTCGAGGGGTTCTTTGCCGAATGAGACCCAAGACGGTCCAGCGCCACGCCGCGCACCGGAGCAGTCCCGCCAACGCCGGGGTCACCACGAGCCGCATCCGCTTTTGCGACCTGCGCTGCGACCACGCCGAGTTCGCCAAGGACCCTGCGCTGGACGGAAGCTGCCGCACCTTCGTGTCGGTGTGGTGCGCCAGACTTGGCCGTCATGTCACCAAGAATGCCCCCTGCGAAGTGCGCTTCGGCCGCCGCCGGCCGACCACCGGCTTTTGAGTGCCATGCGGCGGACAGGGCCCGGAGAGTTCCGATGCTGCCGCGACTGATGCGCACGCTGCCGGATCTGGCACCTCTCATCGCCTACTGCACCTTCATTATCATCCAATCGCACCTGCCCTCCGCGGTCGAGCTGCCGGAGGGGTCGCATGTCGACAAGCTGCTTCACGCCGGGGCCTATGGGGTCATGGCCGTGCTGTTCTATCGAACCTACCTCGCGGGTTGGCCCCGGGCGGGGAAACACACGCTTTTGTGGGCCAGCATCCTATCGGCGGCGCTCTTCGGCCTGAGCGACGAGATCCACCAGTTTTTTGTCTCCTGTCGGACGGCCGATCCCCTGGATTTCCTGGCGGACACGGTCGGCGCTTTTTTGGGAGCCGCCGCCTACCAGCGCCTGGTGGACCCGGTTCGGCGGGCCCGCGGGTCGTCCTCCCGGCCCTACCGCTGATTGACAACGGGAGCGGGGTTGGCTATGAACTACAAGCGCTGAAACCCCCAGCAACTCACTATTCCAAACAGGGTGAAGGATCCATGGCCGACACAGCGAATTTGATTGTGATCAACGGAAACGACTGTACGTTCGAACCCGGCGAAACCATCCTGGAGGCGGCTCGCCGCAACGGGGTCGAGATCCCGACCCTGTGCCATCTCAAGGGCTCGGCACCGACCGGCGCCTGCCGGGTGTGCCTGGTGGAGGTGCAGGGGGCACGTTCTCTGGTGGCATCCTGCGCCATGCCCGCCGCTGCCCGGATGGTGGTGCAGACCGAATCCCCCAAGGTGGTGGCCGCCCGCCGGCTTGTGATCCAGCTGCTGCTGGCGTCCGGTAACCACAACTGCCTGACGAAAGGCTCCGAGGGCCGCAGTTTCGAGGAGTACGCCGTGCGGTTGGAGCGGGCCGGCGGCGGGATCGAACCCTGCCCGGCATGGGGCGACTGCCGGCTGCAGGAGCTGGCCTGGAGCTACAACGTTACCGGCGGCCGCTTCAGCCCCACCCCCCCTCGCTACCCGATCGAGAACGTCAATCCCTTCATCGTCCGCGATTTCTCCCGCTGCATCCTCTGCGGTCGCTGCGTCCAGGCCTGCAACGAGGTTCAGGTCAACCAAGCCATTCATTTCGGCTATCGCGGGGCCAAGAGCAAGATCATCGCCGCCGGCGACCGGCCCTACCGTGAGTCCGACTGCGTGTTCTGCGGCGAGTGCGTCCAGGCCTGCCCGACGGGCGCCCTCATCGAAAAGGACGTTCGCAGCAAGGTCTGGGCGCGGGATGTGGAGAAGAAGGTCCGCACCACCTGCACTTATTGCGGCGTAGGGTGCCAGACGGAGCTGCACGTCAAGGGCAACCAGGTGGTAAAGGTTACCGGTGCCGAGGGGGTGGCGCCGAACTATGGCAGTCTGTGCGTCAAGGGGCGGTTCGGCTTCGATTTCATCGGCTCGCCCGAGCGGCTGAAGACCCCGCTGATCCGAGAAAAAGACGGTTTCCGCGAAGCCACCTGGGACGAGGCCCTCGAGCGGGTGGGCCGGCGCCTGGGCGAGATCAAGGCCGCTTCCGGGCCCGACAGCATCGGGGTGCTGACCTCGGCCCGCATCACCAACGAGGAGAACTACATTGCCCAGAAATTTACCCGGGCGGTGCTGCAGACCAACAACATCGACCACTGCGCCCGCCTCTGACACGCCTCCACCGTGGCCGGTCTGGCCGCAGCGTTCGGCAGCGGGGCGATGACCAACACCATCGGCGACATCGGGCAGGCAGAGCTCATCCTGATCACCGGCTCCAACACCTCCGAGAACCACCCGGTCATTTCAAGCGTCGTCAAGCGCGCCGTGCACCTGAAAGGCAAGCAGCTCATCGTGGTCGACCCGCGGCGCATCACCATGGCGCGCCACGCCCGCAAGTGGCTGCGGCCCAATCTCGGCACCGACGTCGCCTGGATCAACGGCCTGATGCACGTGATCATCGCCGAGAACCGTTATAACAAGGCGTTTGTGGAAAACCGTACGGTGGGCATCGAGGCGCTCCGGAAAACGGTTGAAACCTATACACCCGACCATGTCGAAAAAATTACCGGCATCCCGGCCTCCGACCTGATCGAGGCCGCCCGCATGTACGCGGGCGCAAAGCCCGCCAGCATCCTTTATTGCATGGGCATCACCCAGCACACCACCGGCACCGACAACGTCAAGTCGCTCGCCAACCTCGCCATGCTTTGCGGCCACATCGGCATGCCGGGCGGCGGGGTGAATCCCCTGCGCGGCCAGAACAACGTGCAGGGCGCCTGCGACATGGGCGGGTTGCCGGACGTTTTCTCCGGCTACCAGAAGGTGGCGGACGAGGGTGCGCGCCGGCGCATGGCGGACGCATGGCATGTCGACAACCTGCCGGCCTTCGCCGGTCTGAGGGTGACCCAGATGCTGCCGGCCGCCCACGCGGGCACGCTCAAAGCCATGTACATTATCGGTGAAAACCCGCTCGTCTCCGATCCGGACCTCAACCATGCCGAAAAGAGTTTGCGCAATCTGGATTTCCTGGTGGTTCAGGATCTCTTCCTGACCGAGACGGCGCGGCTGGCGGACGTGGTCCTGCCCTCGTCCTGTTTCGCCGAGAAAGACGGCACTTTCAGCAACACCGAGCGCCGGGTGCAGCGGGTGCGCAAGGCCGTGGATCCGCCCGGTGAGGCCCGTGCGGACTGGCGCATCGTCTGCGACATTGCCGCCCAAATGGGCCATCCCATGCCCTATGCGGACAGCCGCGAGATCATGGACGAGATTCGGCGCGTGACCCCCTCCTACGCGGGGATCAGCTATGATCGCATCGAAGGCGAGGGCCTCCACTGGCCGTGCCCCAACGCCGAGCACCCGGGCACGCCGATTCTGCACCGCGAGCAGTTCACCAGCGGCAAGGGCGTCTTTCATGCCATCGATTACACTCCGCCGGCCGAAAGCATCGACGACGACTATCCGTTTTTCTTGACGACCGGCCGTCTGCTTCACCAGTACCACACGGGCACCATGACCATGAAAACCGGCGGTCTGAACGAGATCGCGCCGGACTGCTTTGTCGAGATCTCGGCCATGGATGCGGCGGCCTTTGGCGTCCCGGACGGCACGGTGGTCCGCATCGCCTCCCGGCGCGGGAGCATCCAGGCACGGCTCAAAATCTCCCCCAAGGCGGTTCCGGGCACGGTCTTCCTGCCGTTCCATTACGCCCAGGCCGCGGCCAACCGGTTGACCAACGCCGCCCTGGACCCCGTCTGCGGGATCCCCGAGTACAAGGTCTGCGCGGTCAAATTGGAGAAAGCCGCCTAAAAATTTAGGGGTCGGGAGCAGCGGGTTCACAAAAATCACTAAAAAAGGCAGAACCGTTTACCGGTCCTGCCTTTTTTGTTCAATGCGCTCTGCCCTATGCGCTTTGCCCCAGTTTATTCATCCGCCTCTTTGGTTTCCGGCATGAGCAGCTCCGCCAGGTCTTCACCGAGATAGGTGCGCTCGTTCGGCCCGAGGATTCCCATGGCCAGGCAGATGATGGTCCACAAGTGCACCGTGTGGTAGTGGCCCTGATAGTGCTCGGAAAGATCGTGAATTTGAGCATGGCAATTGTGGCAGGGCGTGATCGCATACGTGGCGCCCGTGGTCATGATCTGGTCGAACTTGAGCTTGCCGAACGCGCGCCGGGCCTCCGGCAGCCCGGCTTGCAGGAACCCGCCGCCGCCGCCGCAGCAATAATTGTTGGAGCGGTTGGGTGCCATGTCGATGAAGTTTTCCTCACCGACCACGGTCTTGACCACAAAACGCAAATCCTCGGCCACAGGGTCGCCGAAGCTCTTGCGCACGAGCTGGCAGGGGTCCTGGACCGTGAATTTCACCTTCAGGTCCTTGTTCCAGTCGGAGTTGACCTTGAGGTTGCCTTCACGGATCATTTCGGCATAAAGCTGAATGATGCTTTTAATTTCGAACTTGTGCGGGATGTTGTACTTTTTCAGTCCGGCCCGGACTGCGAAGAGTTCGTGCCCTCACTCGGTGTTGAGCCAGTACTTGCAGCCCAAGTCGTCCACGGCCTTGGCTTTGACCTCGATAATGTGCTTCCAGGACTCGTCGTCGGCGATGAACATGCAGTAGTTCTCGGCCGCCCACCCTTTGGTGCCGTAGGTCCAGTCCACGCCGCCCAGGTGCAGGATCTTCCAGAGGGGCACCATCTCGTCCGGCTCGGTGACCGGCTCGCGGGAGTTCTGGTTCAGAAAGTACATGGCCCCCTGTTTGTTGACAGGCGCCTGAAGTTTCTCCCAGCCAATCTGGGTGTTGCGGACCTCCTCGGCGACGTCTTCGACCACGAACTGGAAATCCTCTTCGGAGGTGCCCATGGCACTGCAGGTGTCGTGCTTGAGAGCCATGTTGCAGGAGCCCAGGATGCCTTTGGGGCGCTCGTCCCGGGGCCGGCTCTTGCGGGCATGGAAGATCAACTGGGGGATGTCGATTTTCATCGGGCAGACATAGAGGCACCGCCAGCACATGGTGCACATCCAGGGCCAGTCTGATTTCAGGATCTCTTCGTCCAAGCCGAGAGCGGCCATGCGCAGGAATTTGCGCGGGTCCATGCCCTCCAGACCCGTTGCCGGGCAGCCGGACGAACAGGCGCCGCAGGTGAGGCAGAGGTTGAGGTTTCCCCCTTCGGGCAGCACCTCTCTCACCTTGTCCATAAAGGTGCTTTTTTTCGTGTTGCTGATCTTGATCGCTTCTTGCGCCATACCGTTCACCCTCCGTCGGAATTATGGGGGATTTTAAACCAGAGAAAGCTCAGAATACAGAATCCATACCGAATTACAAGCAAAATTTTCAGAGGGTGAAAACCGACGATCCGGTCGTCTTGCGCCCCTCTAAATCCCGGTGCGCGCGTGAGGCCTCGGCGAGCGGATAGGTCCTCGCCACCTCGACCTTGACGGTGCCGGTTTGGACCACCTCGAAGAGGTCTGCGGCATGCTCCAGCAGGTTTTCGCGCCGCGCGGTGTAGGTCATGAGGGTCGGGCGGGTCAGGAAGAGCGAGCCTTTTTGAGCGAGGATGGAAGGGTCCAGAAGTCCGATCGGGCCGGACGACTGACCGAAGGAGACCATCATGCCCATCGGCCGCAGGCAGTCCAGGGACTTGGCGAAGGTGGCCTGGCCGACGGAGTCATACACGACATCCACCCCCCGGCCGCCGGTGATCTCCTTCACCCGGCCGACGAAGTCCTCCTGTGAGTAGACGATAGGGTGCTGGCACCCGTGTGCCGCCGCGAGGTCGGCTTTGGCGGCGCTGCCGGCGGTCCCGATCACCGTGGCCCCCAAATGCCGGGCCCACTGGCAGACGATCAGGCCCACCCCGCCGGCGGCGGCATGGATCAGCAGGGTCGTGCCGGGTCCGACCGGCCAGCAGCCTTTGAGCAGATACCGGGCGGTCATGCCCTGCAGCATCATGGCGGCGGCCTCGAGGCAGGCGATGTTCTCGGGCAGCTTAACCAGGCGGTGGGCCGGGATGCAGCGCCTTTCGGCATAGGCCCCGGGGGGGGCGCCGGCATAGGCCACGCGGTCCCCGACGGCCACCTCTGTGACGCCGGGGCCGATCTCCTCGACCACGCCGGCAGCCTCTAACCCCGGGACCGCCGGCAGCGAGGGCAGGGGATACAGGCCGGAGCGGTGATACACGTCGATGTAATTCAGCCCGACGGCTTCGTGGCGCACCAGGGCCTCGCCCGGCCCGGCCCGTCCGGGGTCGAACTCTTCCCATTTCAAAACCTCGGGTCCGCCATGTTGATGGATGCGAATAGCATTGGGCATTTGTTTTCCTCCTGTCACTCTCCGATGATTTTCACCAGCACCCGCTTGCGGCGACGGCCGTCGAACTCCCCGTAAAATATCCGCTCCCAAGTGCCGAAATCAAGGCGGCCCCCGGTCACGGCGACGACCACCTCCCGGCCCATGACCTGCCGCTTCAAATGAGCGTCGGCGTTGTCTTCGCCGACATTGTGCCGGTATTGGGAAACCGGCTCATGCGGCGCCAGTTTCTCCAGCCAGACCTCATAGTCGTGGTGTAGTCCGCGCTCGTCGTCGTTGATGAACACCGAGGCCGTGATGTGCATGGCGTTCACAAGGGCGAGCCCCTCCCGGATTCCGCTCTCCCGCAGGCACTGCTCCACCTGGGCGGTGATATTGACGAACGCCCGGCGGGTGGGCACCTCGAACCATAGTTCCCTGCGATAGGATTTCATGTTCACCCCAGCTTGATTTTTCGATGCAATCCCATTACGGTATTACGTCATTCCCGAGAGGTTTTCAATCTCCATCAGCAAGGTGACCTGCCCGTTCCGTGACGATCCATTCCGCCCGCATACGCCGCCTGGAGTCGCTCCTGCCGGATGCGTTGGCCCGGGACCGCGACGCGCTGCGCTCCATCCTGAGCCGCCTGAAGCGCTCGCGGGATCCGG
>JBGSTS010000233.1:0-13592 GCA_041736435.1 Desulfobacterales bacterium
CCGGCGCTGCGCCAGCAGCGCTTGCGACTCTTCGAAGGCTTCGCGTACGGCCGCCACTGCATAAGGCAGGACATCGAAGCCACCCGGTTCCCCCAGGCCGCCGTCAATGGCCTCGGCAGTCAGATCGACCCGCTTGAGCCAGAACCCCGCATCGTCGTCGCCCGCATCGACCAGCCCGCCCGGAAAGACGAAGCTGCCCGGCATGAACCCGCTCGTACGGCTGCGGCGCAGCAGATGGACCTGGAGGCGGCCGGCGGATTCCCGGAGGAGGATCAGGGTCGCGGCCGGCACCGGCACCGGTGGACCTGTTGTGACGGGCATCGGCCGCCGCCTCAGGCCGGGGTCAGGACGTGGATGCCGACGTTCTTCACCAGCCCCTGAACCTTCTCGCGGTAGCTCAGCATGTGCGGCGCCTTCAGGTGGACCTGCAGCTCCTCCAGGCTGTCCCAGACCTCGATGATCGTGACCGTATCGGCCCGCGGGGCGGCCTGGACCGGTATCCCGGATTCGACATCCACGGCCGGCGTGTACCCGCGGCAGCCCTGCTCGGCCAGCACCCGGGGCACGTTGTCCTTGAGGATGCCGAGAAATTTCTCACGGCTGCCCTCTTTCAACTTGATGGTGGCGATGACGTGGATCATGGGGACCTCCTATTTTTTGCGATCACACTATACGGCCCGTCCGCCCAGGTCAATGGCCGGAGGCGATGGTGCCGCTGCAGGGTGCACCCGGCGCTGCGGCAATCGGGCGGCGCGGGCCGTTTTCCGTTGACAAGCCCCGGTATCGGCATTAGAAATCCGAATCAGTTTGTCACAAACCAGTTCATAACGCGCTGTTTTGTATTCACCTTTTTTTTTAAAATCTTCGGACAGGAGGGAGCAATGGTTTCACCATCTTCATCACGGAAACTGTCAACGGCATTCTGGGTTGCCCTCACTGCAATCGCCTTTGCCGCCGCCTCCGGCGCCTGGGCCCAAACCCCGGCACCGACCGCCGGGCAGCCCGCCCCGGCCGCCGCAAAACCGGCGGAAGCCAAGCCCAAGGTTGTAGGCGATACCCTGGGGCTCCCTTCTAAGCTGGGCCAGGAGATCGCCAAGGCACCCGAAGGCACCGGCAAGGGCCAAATAGACCCAAAGGCACCGCGCGGGGCCTTCGGGATTCCCGGGGCGCCCCAAATCAATTACATTTTGGCACTGCTCTGGGCCACATGGGTGGGATGGATCTTCTCGACCGTGGGTGCGTTCGGCGGCATCATGGCCGGTGTGGGCCACATGACAATATACGGCCTGGGCGATTACACCAAAACCTTCCGGCAGACCGCGCCCGGACTCAACAAGACCCTCACCGACAGCATCCGGACATCCAACCAGTTCCTGGTGGGATTGTCCTCGATCATCAGCGTCATCAACTACCTGAAGGCCAGGCGCATCTCCTGGCCGCTGGGCCTGGCCTTGGGCGCCGGTTCCATCGTGGGCGCCTACTCCGCCGCGGCCATCAGCGGGGGCAAGATAAGCTTTTCCCAGTATCAGGGTTGGTTCGGGCTCTTCGTTCTGGTCGTCGGTTTTGTTCTTCTGTATGAAACCACTCCCGCAGGGCAAGCCAGCAAGAAGGCGGCCAAAGCGGCCGCCCAGGCATTCGAAAAAAGCGTCAAGGAACGAGGCGACTCCGCCAGCCAGGGAGCCAAGATCGTAAAGTGGGGCTTGACCAAAAGCACTATGTCCTTCTTCGGGGTGGACTTCAGCTTCAATCCCATCCTGGCATTCTTCGGTGGTGTCGTGATTGCCGCCATCTCCGCTTTTATCGGTGTGGGCGGCGGATTTCTTTATGTGCCGTATCTCACCAGCATTGCCGGGCTGCCCATGTTCGTGGTGGCCGGCACCTCCGCCATGGCGGTCTTTATCAGCATGGTCACCAGCATCGGCACCTACATCACCCGGGCCGGCGCCGGCATGGACTGGGCCTTGATCGGAGTGCAGTTGATCGGGGTTTTTGTGGGCTCGATGATCGGCCCGCGCACTCAGAAATACATCCCGGACATCTGGCTGAAGCGGCTTTTCGTCGTGCTGGCGCTCTACGTCGGGCTGCGCTACATCCTGCGGTCCTTCTTGCCGCAGTATGCCTATTTGATTCCGTAAACAATCAAGTTGCGTCCGGACCGCCGGCCCGACAGCAGCCGGCGGCCCGGGCACAGCATCATCGTGCAACGGCATCAAACCATGTGGGTCTATCTCGATCCAATTATACTGCCGCTTTATTCCTTAACCGGCTCGTTCGTCGGCAACAGCTGGATAGGCACGTTTCTGTTGGCGATGCTGGCCGTGGTAGTAGGAGAGTTCACCATTTCCATCGTCTATCGTGTCAACCGCCGGCACCTCGGCGAGCTGAACCAGCGTTTGAAGCACTACAGCGAACTCTCTGAAAAAGCCTTCCAGTCAGGGGACAAGGATAACTACAAGGCGGTCAATAAACAGGCCAACGATGCCTACGGGCATGTGTTTTTTAACAAGTTCGGGCTGTCAGCCGCAATGCTCTGGCCGGCATTCTTTGCCCTCGACTGGATGCAGCGGTATTTTTCGGAGACCAACCTCCCCATCCCCTTTACCTCATCCACCATGAATTATGTCGTGGCACTGCTTGTTTGCTACATCGCCGCCCGCATGGTTTTCGGCCGGGTGAAGCGACGCCTGCCCTATTTTAAACACCATTACAAGATGCTCGACGCGTACTCGCAAGAATCCGTAAAAGCCGAGAGCGCCCCGCGGGGCTGACAATCTTCTTCCCATAGCCTGCAATCGGTGGTATTATTTTAAATGTGCCCGATGACCGGGCACTTCTTGTTTGACCGCGCAACATGCCTTTAAAAGGGTTATGAAAAATAGATGGACGCATTCGCATTCGTGATCGACTTCATTCTGCACATCGACCGGCACCTCCAGGCGCTGTGCGCCGGCTACGGTTTGTGGGTTTACGCCATTTTGTTCGTCATCGTCTTCTGCGAGACCGGCCTGGTCGTGACGCCGTTTCTGCCGGGCGACTCGCTGCTCTTCGCCGTGGGGTCGATGGCGGCCATCGGCGCCCTCGACCTGACATGGGTGATCCTGGTCCTGATGGCTGCAGCCATCATCGGCGATTCCGTGAACTACACCATCGGCCACACCGTGGGCCCGAAGGTCTTTCACCAGGACCACGGCCGGCTGCTCAACAAGGAGTACCTGCTCCGGACCCACGCCTTCTATGAGAAGCACGGCGGCAAAACCATCGTCATCGCCCGCTTTCTGCCCATCATCCGCACCTTCGCGCCCTTCGTGGCCGGCATCGGCAGCATGGCCTACCCCCGCTTTCTCTTTTTCAACGTCTCCGGCGGGGTCCTGTGGGTCTTGGTTTTCGTGCTGGCCGGCTTCTGGTTCGGCAACATCCCCATGATTCAAAACAACTTCAGCCTGGTGATCCTGGCCCTGGTGCTGATCCCCGGCATCCCCAGCCTGGTGGAGATCATCCGCATCCAGCTGGCTCGCCGCCGGGCTAAACGAGCGGTGGCAGCCGGCCAGATGTAATCCCGCCCAACGACCTTTTTCTTCAATTAGTATGGCGCGATGCGCCATCCTAATTGGGCAGCGAAGCGTTTTCCTCGATAGGGGCTTCCAGCCGCGATGAGACCTCAGTCCCGCCGAATCGGAACTCCCGCAGAAGAAAATTTCGATTTCCTCAGGAATAGATCAGGATGCGCCGGACACAAACCAGTCGATCAGGCGGCGGGCGATGCTGATGGGGGGCGGGATCTGGGGCAACGCCTCGGCGGGGAACCAGCCGGCATCGGCGATCTCCGCCGAGTCGATGCTGATTTCCCCTGCGGCCCACTTGGCGGTGAAGGCGACCATAAGGGAGTCGGGGAACGGCCAGGGTTGGCTGCCGAAATAGCGGATGTCGCGCACCCGGATGCCCACCTCTTCGAGCACCTCCCGCCGCACGCACTCCTCCAGGTTCTCCCCGGGTTCGACGAACCCGGCGATCACGCTGTAGAATTTCGACGGGAACCGCGGAGAGTGCGCCAGCAGGAGACGCCGATCCCTGAGGACGGCGACGATGATTGCCGGTGAGACCCGTGGGTGGTTGACCGAACCGCAGCCCGGGCAGATCTTCGCCCGCTCACCCGGGTGGTCGTCTGTGGGCCGGCCGCAGGCGCCGCAATAGCGATGGTGGCAGTGCCAATGCACCAGCTGGCCGGCCCGGCCCGCCGCCCACACCAGCTCTTCCTCGATCAGGCCGAAGAGCCCCCGCAACCCCTTCCAGGCAAACCCATCATGGGCGGGCGGGTCCGGCGGCAAGCAGACGGCACAGCAGGCACACCCGTCCCACTTTCCGAAATAGTGCGCCCAGGCAGCAGGCAGCGCAAGCTCCTGGAGATCGGCCATGGTTGGAATGGCGAGCCGCTCGCCCTGCTGCTTCATTAGGATTTTGCCGGCCTGAAAGCCGAAACAGAGCGAATCGAGCGGCGCCGCGGCGGCTGCGCGAAACCCCGGTCTAAACCGCATGGGATGCCCCCTCACCGGAAGCGCTCGACGCGGAAGGGGGAGGGGTCGATGTGCGGCGGCTCGCCGCAGATCATCTCGGCCACCAGCTTGCCCGTTGCCGGGGCGGTGGTCACCCCCAACATGCCGTGTCCGGTCGCCAGCAGAAGGTTTGCGACCCCGGGCGCGCGCCCGATCACGGGCAGATCGTCATACGTCATGGGCCGCAGCCCGGCCCACTCTTCTAAAATCGGCTGCCCCAGCGGCTGTCTCAAGTACGCGCAGGCCGCCGATTTCAGGGCGTCCACCCGGCGGCGGTTCAAATCGGTGCTGAAGCCCGAAAACTCCATGGTGCCGCCCAGGCGGTAGCCGCTGGCCCAGGGGGTGGCGACCACGCGCCGTTCGTAAAGGTAGCAGGGGATCTGCGGGCAAACGGCCGGGCGCTCCATGGTGACGCTGTAGCCCTTGCCCGGCTGGATCGGCAGCTTCACCCCCAGCCGAGAGGCCACCCCCTGCGACCAGGCCCCGGCCGCCAGGACGACCTCCCGCGCGGCAACACGGCCGGCGCTGGTTTCAACCGCCTCGATCCGGCCGCCGGATGTGCAAAAACCCGTCAGCGCACAATTCTCCGTGAACACGACCCCGTCCCGGACCAGTCGCTCCCTCCAGTTTCGCACGAGGGCATCGGGCCGCAGGTGGGCGTCGGAGCGGTGATGCCAGGCCCCGGAGAGATCCGACCGCAGGGCCGGTTCGACCTCGGCCAGGGCATCTCCGACCAGCGGCACCGCCGCCAATCCGAAGGGCTCGAGCAAGCGGTTGGTGGAGGCATAGGAATTGAAAGCGGCTTCGGAGCGATAGACCAGAAGCACCCCGCGCCGTTCAAACTCCGCCGCAAGCCCGTGTTCGGCAAACAACTCGTCGAAGAGCCGCGCGGAGCTGCCGAGAATGCGTTCACGGGCCCGCATGGAGGCCTGGAGCCGGTCGGTGCGGCAGGCGGCGGCAAATTTGACCAGCCAGGAGATGAGGCCCAAATCCAGCCTGGGCTTGACGAACAGGGGCGAGGTCCCCCGGAGCATGCCGGCAAGCTCTTTGCGGACGGCGCCCGGCACGCACAAGGGCACGAGGTCGCTCGTAAACACCAGGCCGCAGTTGCCGTTAGAGGCGCCCTCTCCGGCCTTCCCCCGATCGATCACCCGCACGCCCCGCCCGGCCCGCGCCACGTAATGAGCGCAGGCCAGGCCGATCACCCCCCCGCCGACGATCAGAACATCGTCGCTTTTGGAATCGATCTGCATCGGCCCCTCACGCCATGATTTGACAGCTCATTTTCTTTTTGGCATAGGTTGCCAGCGCAAGTCACGCGTTTTCATGCGACCTTAGCGGCGCACGCTGCCGACCACCACGTTGGGTTTTCGATTTGGGAGGCCGGCTCCGGCAGCAGTGAAAAACGATAGCGGCTGGAAGCCGTGCCCACACGGGAGACAAGTTGTGAACGCGGGGATGACGACCCTTGCCGCGACTTTCTATCGAGGAGAAAAACATGATCCTGCCATTCGGCGACAAGCAGCCCCGGATCGGAAAGAACGTCTTTATCGCGCCCACCGCCGTCGTCATCGGCGACGTCGAGATCCAGGAAGGCGCCAGTGTCTGGTACGGGGCGGTCCTGCGGGGCGACATTTCGCCCATCACGGTCGGGCGCAACACGAACATTCAGGACAACTGCACCGTGCACACCGAAATGAGCTGCCCCACGCGCATCGGCGCCGGGGTGACGATCGGCCACCACGCGGTCATCCACGGCTGCGTGATCGAGGACGACTGTCTCATTTCAATCGGCGCCGTTCTGCTGAACGGGTCCGTCATCCGCCGCGGCTCCGTGGTCGCCGCCGGCGCAGTGGTCAAAGAGGGCCAGGAGATCGGGCCCGGGCAGCTGGCGGCCGGAATCCCGGCCTCCGCCAAGCGCATCCTGACTGAAAACGATCGGGATCTCGTTCGGCAGGCCGCCGATGTGTACTCCGATCTGGCCGAGCGGCACGCCGACCTGACCGCCGGAAGCGGACCGCCGCAGGGCCCCCTCCCATGATCGACACTGCGACGCTATTGACCGGTCTTTGGATCTTCGCCGCCCGGATCTGCGACGTGGCGCTCGGCACCGTGCGGACCATCGTCACCGTCCAGGGGCGCAGCGTCATTGCCTTTTTTCTGGCAATCATCGAGATCCTGATCTGGATCAGCGTGATCAGCACTGTGGTAAAAATGGTCGGCGAGCGTCCGATCCTGGCGATTTTCTACGCCCTGGGCTTTGCCACCGGCAACACGGTGGGGATCGCCGTCGAGCGACGCATCGCCCTGGGGTTCATGATCCTGCGCGTGATTACGCGTACGGCCGGCAAGCAAATGGCCGAGCGCCTGCGGAGCTTAGGGCAGGCCGTCACGGTCTTCCGGGGAGAGGGCATGCGGGGGCCGGTGGATGAGCTCTACATCGCCTGCCGGCGCCGCGACCTGAAGAAAATCCTCGCCATCGTCACTGCGGAGGACCCCGAGTCGTTTTACATCACGGAGATGGCGCGGGACGTGCGCAAGGCCATCCGGCCGCTATCGGTGGAGTTCACCGGGTGGCGCGCGGTGTTCAAACGCAAATGAGCCCCGCGGCCCATTACACCGGAGGGCGCATTCGGACGGAACCTCCCGTCAGCAGGATCACGGGCGGTCCGCACGCATCGATGCGATCAGCTTCTGTTTCATCTGCCACATCTTTTCGCTGAGCGACACGTGGTAGATGTGGGGGTTCATCAGGCGCTTGACGCCCGGGTCCAGCCGCTCCAGGTCCGCCTGGCGCACCTCGCGGATCGCCGCAATCGGCGGAAACACGTACGCCGCGCGCCCCTGGTCGACAATGGTTTCCAGCAGCGGCTCGGCCTGAAAGATGTCCGCTTTCCGCAGCGACCGTTTAAGCCGCGCCTCGGTCATGTGGCGCAGAACGATCTCCGGCATGTCGGCCGGGGACTCGTCCTTGCCGGTCAAAAGATCCGCCGTGGCCCTCTTGCGCTGATCGTATACCCGGTAGACGCGTTTGTCCCCCGGGTTGGGGATCTTGGCGGGCGAATCCGAGAGCTTCATCGCTGGAACCCACCGGCCGTCGCGCCGCAGGGCCACCAGCTTGTAAACCCCGTTCAAAGACGGGGCGCCGGCAGACGTCACCAGCCGTGTTCCCACCCCGTAAGCCAGTCGCGCGATGATGCGCTCGGCATCCTTGCCGTTGCGGACCGCCTCCTGACTGATCTGGGTCACGATCTGCCAGATGCTGAGCTCATCGAGCTCATTGGAGAGCACGATGGTCGCCTCCGGAAACCCGGCGGCATCCAGCATGTGTGACGCCTCGATGGCCAGGTGGGCAAGGTCGCCCGAGTCGAGTCGAATTCCCACGGGGGTGTGGCCCTTGCGCCGCAGCTCCTCGAAAACCCGGATGGCGTTGGGAATGCCGCTGCCCAGCGTGTCGATGGTGTCCACCAGCAGCACGCAGTCATCCGGATAGGTCTCGGCGAAGGCCCGGAACGCATCCAGCTCGGTCGACCCCATCGCCAGGAAGGCCTGGACCATGCTGTGGGCGTGGGTGCCCTTGGGCGGGAATCCGAGCACGTGCGAGATACCCACGTTGGAGCTGAAGTGCGCCCCGCCGATCAAGGCCGCACGGGTGGCAGCCGTGACGCCCTTGCCGTGCCCCCGACGCGCGCCGAACTCGATGATGAGTTGGCCGCGGCAGCTTTCATGGATACGCGCAGCCTTGGTGGCAACCAGCGTCTGGGTGTTGAGGTGGTTCAGGAGCGAGGTTTCCAGGATCTGGGCAATGGCGAGCGGCCCCGTGACGACCGCCAGCGGTACGTTGGGGTGCACCACCCGCCCCTCGGGGATGGCCCGCATGGTCAGGGCCTCGAAGTGCCCGTTGCGCTCCAGCCACGCCAGGAAATCGGCGCTGAACAGGGGCTGACCGCCCCGGCCGGTCTGCCCGCGAAGGCATTCGATCTCCTCCCGGCGGAACCGGGAGGAGCGCATCCAGTCCGCCAGCCACTCCAGGCCGGCGTTGATGCAGTAGCCCGCCTTGTGGCCGCCGTAGTCCGGGTAGTCTCGGAAGAAATAGTCGAACTGGGCGGGTTGCTCGTGCAGGCCCATGCGGAAGTACATCTGGGCCATGGTGAACTGGTACTCGTCCGTGAAAAGGATGCCTTCGGCCAACTGCTGCTGGGCGGTATTCATGGGGCAACTTCTACCCGAGCGGGGGGAGAAATTCAACCGGAAGAACTAAAAATGCCCCGTCACTCACCGATCAGTCTGTTCCGGTTCTGGATGAAGCCGTTGCGGATCGCGACATACGGGTCCAGGGAGGCCTTCTTGATGGCGGCATAGTCCCCGATCCGGAAGGTGGTGCTGTTGACGGTTTCGCCCCCTCGCAGGATCAGGGATTGCGTGAGGTTGGTGTACCAGGACAGGGGATCCAGGAGGCGGTCGGGCAGCTTTCCTAAAGCGTCGCGGAACGTGGCGGGGCCGAAGAAGGGCAGCGTCAGGAAAGCGCTGTCTTCCCAGCCCCACACGGCAAACGTCTGTCCCATATCCTCGGGGCTGGCGCTGAGACCGGGATAGGTGGCGGCCACATCGGCCATCCCCAGAAACCCCACGGTCGTGTTGAGGAAGAATGCCGCGAATTCGTTTCCGCCCTTCTCCCACTGGCCCTGGAGCAGGCAGTTCACGAAGCGCACCGGGAAGCGGATGTTGTTCAGCGCATTGCGGAAAATCGTGCGGAACTCCCAGGGCACGACGGCCTTGACGCCCTTGGCGGCCGGCTCGAGCACGTAGAGCATGAGAAAATCGTTGATGATGAACATATCGCGGTTGAAGGGCTCCAGGGGATCCCTCACCGTCACGCTTCGGTCGCTGTCGTCATCATCATCATCGTAGTCATCTGCAGTCGAGGCGGAGGCACCCGCCGACGGGGGCTCCGCGCAGAAGGCCGGCAGGACGGAAAGATGGTATGCCCAGAGGGCGGCCAGCACGACAACGGCAAGCGGGAGTCGACCACACATGAATCAAGTTCCCCTTTCGATTTCTAGTTGGTGTCCATCCAGAAATGGTGGACTTCGGTTCAGGCCAAGGCCGCAGCGATTTCGCAACCGCAGGCGTAGTTAGCATACGCCGAGGATTGCGAAGAGCGAGAACGCCGGCATGGGCCGAAAGAGGCCGTTTATGGATGGGCACTATTTGGTTTTTTCGATGCGGATGGCCACAGCCTCGGTCAACCGCAGGATGACATCGTCGCCCTTGCGAATTTCGTTGAGCTTTTTAAAACTCCGGTCGACCGTGACCGTCTTGCGGCTTCCGTTAGGCTCCTGGATCGTCAGGGTGTGGGCTTTGAGATCGACGGCCGCCACCCTGGCCGGCATCTGAATGGTCTCGGCCAGAAGGATCGCGGGCTTGGCGCCCTTCGGCGCCACCGAGACCAGACGGGTCTCAACCGCATTCGGTGGTCCATCGGATCGGCGCACCGAAACAGCGATGGACTCTATGAAATCCACCCGAATCCGATCGCCTTTTTTTAGGTTTTGAAAATTCTTGACCGCCTTGTCCGCCTTGAGGCTGAAAAATCTGCCCTGCGGGTTCTTCACCGTCATCAGGCGCTGGGTGTAATCAATCGATGCCACAACCGCACGCATCTCCAGCACATCGGTCACGACGACCCCGGGCTTTCCCGCGTATTTGTCCGCGGCCGGCGGCGGACCACCGGCTGAAGCCGCTCCGACCCCAACGCACAGGATCATCACAATGGCCAGAACCGCGTGTTGCATGAGCACCTTTGCAGTTGGGACTCCCCGAAGGGTTGCATTCAAATACAATTTTACCATTCTATCGATTTCAAATAAAAAAGGCCAGTACCATTTTTCACGCGAGTAAAATGAAACCCGGCTGCTGCGGAGTGTCAGCTCCCGCGAGGATTGAACGGGGTGGGCAAAAAAGGCTTGACAGCGTTTTGAAATGCGATAGGATAAGCGCACGAGAAGGGGTTACTCCGTGAAGCTCGAATCGATACAGATCACGCACAAGATGATTTTGGGACAGTGGTGGTGGCAGGTCACTCCCGCGGAGTAGCCTGCACGACCGGCGTTAGACCATAAGTACAAAAGGATCGTGGGCCGCTCCAAAGGCCTGCGGTCCTTTTTCAGTTTTATGGAAAGGCTGTGGGCTGGACATCCCCACCGCCTTTTTTGTTTGGATGAACTCACCGCGACGGGCACGTGCCGGCGCCGAACCGATGGAGGGTTTATGATACTCACCCGTTTCCCCGAAAAGAACAAATTTCTGGGGCTTGCCGAAAATTACGACGTGGTCCCGGTGTGCGCTCAGGTCCTGGCCGACACCCACACGCCGGTGTCCCTTTTCGGCCGGTTCTACGACAACAAGGGTCCGATCTTCTTTCTGGAAAGCGTTGAAGGCGGCGAACGCTGGGGGCGCTACAGCTTCCTGGGCTTCTCCTCCCACCTGATGGCGCGGGTGTATGCGGACCGGCTGGAGGTGGAGCAAGGCGGAGCCGTGCGGAGGATTCCTCATGCCGGCAGGCCCTTCCAGGCGCTTAAGGAGCTGTTGGCGCCCTACCGGCCCGCCGACCTGTTCAACCTGCCCCGGTTCTGGGGCGGCCTGGTCGGCCACATCAACTACGAGATGGTCTCGTTTTTGGAAGCCATCCCGAACCGCTGGCCGCCCGACAAGGCGCTGGCCTGCTTCATGATCCCGGGCGAGGTGCTCATTTTCGACAATGCACGGCACACGCTGCTGATCGTCGCCATCACGTTTCCGAAACAGGACCCGGCGGCGGCCTGGATCGACGCCGAAGCGCGCCTTGAGAGAATCCTGGAGAAGATCGCCACCCCCCGGGTCCATCGGCCCGACGTGCCCGCCAACGGCAAGCCGGAGCTGATCGCCACCCTGGCCGACGAGGAGTTTCGCGCCACCGTCCGCACCGTCAAGGAGCACATCCGATCGGGGGACATCATCCAGGCGGTGCTCTCCCAGCCGTTCACCTGCACCCACACCCCGGACCCCTGGCGGTTGTACCGGGCCATGCGCTACATCAACCCGTCGCCGTACCTCTTCTTCGTGCACCTGGACGACACGGTCCTGGTCGGCTCCTCGCCCGAGACCATGGTGCGGTTGGAAAACCGCGTCGCCACCCTGCGGCCCATCGCCGGCACCCGGCCGCGAGGACGCACCGAGCAGGAAGACCGACAGTTTGCCGACGACCTGCTGCGGGACGAAAAGGAGCGTGCCGAACACCTGATGCTGGTCGACCTGGGACGCAACGACTTGGGCCGTGTCGCCGAAATCGGCAGCGTTCAGGTGACCGACCTGATGGTGGTTGAGCGCTATTCGCACGTGATGCACCTGGTCTCCAACATCCGCTGCGACCTCCGGCACGGCCTGGACGCCTGGGACCTGCTGGCCGCAACCTTTCCGGCCGGCACCCTCAGCGGCGCCCCCAAGGTCCGCGCCATGGAGATCATCGCTGCGCTCGAGCAGGAGCCCCGCGGCCCCTACGGCGGCTGCGCCGGCTACCTCTCGTTCAGCGGCAACATGGACATGGCCATCACGATCCGAACCGCCTGCATCATGGACGGCCGGCTCTCGGTGAGGTCGGGTGCCGGAATCGTGGCGGACTCGGACCCCGAGCGCGAACGCGAGGAAACCGTCAACAAGGCCAAAGCGCTCCAGAAGGCGCTCGAACTTATCACCCCGGAACCGGCCGTGTAAGGGAGGACAGACCATGTTGGTCATGATCGACAACTTCGATTCCTTCACCTACAATCTCTACCAGTACCTGATGCAGATGGGCGCGGAGGTGCGCGTTGCCCGCAACACCTGCCTCTCCGTGGAGGAGCTCGAAGGCCTGGCTCCGCGCGGGTTGATCATTTCACCCGGCCCCGGCCGGCCCGAAGCCGCCGGGGTCACCCTGCCCGCCATCCGAAAATTCTCGGGCCGCATCCCCATCCTCGGGGTATGTTTAGGCCACCAGGCCATCGCACTGGCCTTCGGCGGCCGGATCGTCTCCGCTCAGCACCTCATGCACGGCAAAACCTCGAGCATCACCTCCGACGGCCGCACCTTGTTTCAAGGCATCCCGAGCCCCTTCCAGG
Organism: Desulfobacterales bacterium; assembly: GCA_041736435.1. Taxonomy (GTDB): domain Bacteria; phylum Desulfobacterota; class Desulfobacteria; order Desulfobacterales; family SpSt-501; genus SpSt-501. The sequence continues at coordinate 12,686 of JBGSTS010000233.1, forward strand.
CCATGCGCTATCACTCGCTGGCCGTGGCACGCGATCCCCTGCCCGCCTGCCTGGAGATCAGTGCCGAATCCGACGATGGCGAAATCATGGGCCTTCGACACCGCAGCCACCCCACCGAGGGGGTGCAGTTCCACCCCGAATCCATCATGACCCCCGCCGGCAAACGCATCCTGAGAAACTTCCTCAAAATGACGCACCAACCGATCCCGGTCTGAGCGCCGGCCATAGAAAGGATCCGCTGATGTTCAGAGAGAAGCTGCAAGCCATCATCGCCGGGAACGACCTGACGGAATCCGAGATGTCCATGATGATCGAGGAGATCTTTTCCGGCGGCGCCTCCAACGCCCAGATCGGCGCCTTCATGGCCGCCCTGGCCGCCAAGGGCGAAACCTTCGAGGAGCTGGCGGGGGCCGCCCGGGCGATGCGGCGCAAGGCCATGCGGATTCAAGCCCCCGGCACCACCGTGGTCGATACCTGCGGTACGGGCGGCGACGGGGGGGGCACCTTCAACATCTCCACCACCACGGCCTTCGTCGTGGCCGGCTGCGGCGTCACCGTGGCCAAGCACGGCAACCGCTCGGTCTCCAGCCGCTGCGGTAGCGCCGATGTTCTCGAAGCCCTGGGTCTGAACCTGAATCTGACTCCGGACGACGTGGCCGAATGCCTGCAGACCACCGGCATCGGCTTCCTGTTCGCGCCCTCGTTCCACCCGGCCATGCGCCACGCCGTCCTGCCCCGCCGGGAACTGGGCATCAAGAGCATCTTCAATGCCATCGGCCCCCTGACCAATCCGGCTGGAGCCAATGTCCAAATGCTGGGGGTGTACAGCCCTGATCTGACCGAAATCATGGCCCGGGTGCTGCAGCGGCTGGGCTGCCGAAGCGCTTTTGTGGTCCATGGGGAAGAA
>JBGSTS010000252.1:0-4017 GCA_041736435.1 Desulfobacterales bacterium
GGGGCGCCCCCTGCGGCGGCGTTTCGATCCCCGCGGCAGGCCGGGGTGGTGGCTGCGCCGCAACGCCCTGGGTCCGCCCGATATCGGCCGTCAACAGCAAGAGCACCACCATCAGAGCCGCCGTGGAAGCATGGCGCAGCCGCATGGAACCTCCTTTTTAGCGTTGCACGCCACCAGCGGCAGCGCTTCGTCAGAAAGTAAGTTCAGATGTTGTGGGAGCGGCTTCCAGCCGCGATTCGAGCGCTCTCCCGCCACGGCAAGACTCCCACAGGAGAAAGCTAAACTTCCTTGGAAGACACAATTTGGAAAGGATTTCACGGTGCAAGATCCTGCTTGGAAAGCGCCCACTCGCCCCGATGGCCCATCCCGGCCTCGAGCACGATTTTAAGGTCGTCCTGCTTGGGGATTTTAAAGGAGAACTCCCCCTTGGCGTTGGTCTTGCCGTTGAGAAGCTCCTTGCCGCTGGAATCAAAAACCCGGATGACACCCTCGTGCACTTTGTTGCCGTCCGGGTACTTGCATTCGACCATTACGGTGTCGCCTTCGACCCAGGCGAAGACGTTTACCCGGTGGGCGGAGGCCGCGCCGGCTGTGAGCAGAATTCCTATCACACAACCAAGGGCTGAAAGCATCCGAATGTTCATGAAACCTCCTATGGGGCGTACCCCGGCAAAATTGACGGTTGGACTTTTTTGAGGAAGGCCACGCACAGCGCGGTCACAATGCCCTCGATGATCATCACGGGCAGGTGCGCCGCAAGAACGGCTGCGGCCACTTCGAAAAATTTCTCTTCGGTGAACATCAGGGCCAGGCCCACGATGATGCCGCCCAGCAGCACCGCCATGAAACCGCAGGTGAAGGCGCCTGCCAGGGCGACCGCCGGGCTGCGGCGCAGGAGGGGCGAGAAAAGATAATAGCCCACCACCGCCGGCAGGGCCATGATGAGAGTGTTGACCCCCAGTGCGGTGATGCCGCCGAACTGGAAGAAGACCGCCTGCAGCGCCAGAGCGACCAGAATGACGGGAAAAGCCGCCCACCCCAGGAGCAGCCCCACGATGCCGTTCAAGATCAGGTGCACGCTCGTTGGGCCCAAGGGGACGTGGACCAGCGAGGCGACAAAAAAGACCCCGGACAGCATGCCGGCCCGGGCGATCTGGTCGTAGTCCAGCTTCTTCAAGCCGATGGCGGTGCCGGCCGCGGCCAGGGCCGCACCCGAGACGAGCACGGGGCCGGATAAGACACCTTCCGAAATATGCATAGCTCACCTTTGACGGCTTCGTAAAACGGCGTTTTCGAACCGGTTATATCATCAAGGCTAGTGGTAGTCCCGCCCGGGCGGGACCGCGATGATCGCGGCTGGAAGCCGCTCCCACCCAAAACTACTGCGAATCTAATCCAGGAGTTCGATGTTGGCAACCAACGGGGTCCTCGCCACCGCAGAGGTTGCTAGAAGCCGAACTCGGCCCGCACCATGCCTGCGAAAACGCCGTCGTTGTCGGAGTCCCCGCCCGGGTTCCAGACATACTGGAGGTCCGGGGTGAAGGCCAGGCTCTCGGTGACCGCGATGCGGTAGTAGGCCTCCAGATGGTATTCAGGATCGTCCGCCGTGAAGCGGTTGTCGGGCACCAGGCCGGCAAAGCCGATGCCGATCTCGTCCTGCTCGCGGCCGGGGATCAGCCCCTTGAAGTTGAGCCCGCCCGAGGCCTCCCACTTGACCACATAGACATCTTCGTTGTTCCAGCCGAAGCGTCCGAAGAGCCCGATCGTCTCGGTCACCTGCTGGTCGGCGGAGATCCCCAGCCCCCAGCCCTCGTCCTTTTGTCCGTCGATGAAGTTTCGATCGGCATCGAGCTTGGAGTGGTCGTAGCCCGCGTACCAGCCGTAGAAGCGGTAGTTGCCCTGGAACTCGCCGAACTTGGGCGATAGGGTTGCCTGCCCTCCCAGGAACGGGGTGCTGAAGACGTTGTCGTAATTGCTCTTGGAGGTGTTGGAAAGCGGGCTCTCCTCCACGTAGGGCCGGGAGGTGGAGGCACCCACCAGCGAGAGCGAGAAGAGCTCCACGGGTTGAAACTTCACCCCGATCAGCGGGGTATACTCGTTTTCGCTGTCCAAGACCGAGTTGTTGACGAAGGGCTTGCCGACGAACTGGGCCCCCTCGTCGTTGGCAAAGGCGTTGTCGTCCAGGAACCCCAGTTGTTCGCCTTTTCCGCCGGTGAGGCTCAGTTTCTCATCGAAGAAGTGGTGGGTGTAGTGCGCCTCCAAGAGCTGCAGCTCGCCGTCCTTCTCGGAGTTGTCGTCGGCGATGGTGTTGAGGTTGGCGAGCAGCACGTCAGCCGGCCGGGGCCGCCCCCCGCCGGTGCGGTCGGCGCCCTCGCCGCTGCCCGCATGCAGGCGCACGAAAAACTCGCCCTCCTCCACCACCGGCAGGGCCGGCTTCCAAATCGTTTCATATGACCTCCCGGCAAGTGCCTCGGTTCAACCTTTATTTTTTGTGGGAGCCCCGCCATGGCGGGGCCGCTATGGGCTTGGGCCTTGCCCTCGACCCCTGGACCCCTCGAACCCTCCCAACCATCCGGGGTCACTTCCTCTCCTGCCACTCGTAAAAATAGACCCAGATCACCGCGCCGATCTCGACCGCCTTGTCTTTTCCGTCTTTTTTCAATTTGAAATCCGCGGTGTTCAGGGCAGCAAACCCCCACCAGCCGGTCTTGGGCGCCGCATAGGTGAAGACCCCGTTGCGGTCGGATTTGACGACCTGGGTGACCATGTACTCGGTCGGGGCCTCGGCCCTCTTATCCGCGTTGTAGAATTCGACCTCGACCTCGGCGTAGGGCACTCTTTTGCCGTCCAGCATGACGATTCCTTGGAAGACGTTGCCGGCATAGAGACCGAAAGGGCGGGTCAACGGGACGATTTCGGTCTTCAGCCCGACCTCCTGGTCCCAACCCTCCTCATCGCCGAAGGCGGGGACTGCCACTTTGGTATAGTGGATGATGTAGCAATCCTCGGCCGGTTCCCAGTAGGGCTCCGGTTCTATGAAGAAGGTGTAGACCGCCGGTTTTTTCAGCGCATACGCGGCAGTCCATCCATCCTTGTCCATGACCTTGGCCGGTTTGAGGGCGGCGAGCAGGTCCTCCTTCGACTCGCCCACGAGCACCCCGAACGCCTTGGGTTTGGCCATGTCCATTCCCACCATCTCCATGGGGTGCGAGAAGGAGGCCTGAAGGTTCAGGGTTTTGGGATCGCCCTGAGACACCGTTGATTTGGACGGGATCAGCATCCCGAAATGGGCCAGCGCTGATCCGGATATCACCCACACCATTGCCGCCATCAACACCGCCATCTTAATTTTCATGTCGTCCTCCATTTGATTTTTTGGGTGAAACCAAAAAAAAGCCACGGGCAGAGGTGCCTTTACGGCACCAGAGCCTTCGTGGCTTGGTTTACAGCAATCTATGTTGTTTTTGGGGTGGGGGCTACAGCCCGCCGCTGAACTTGGCGCCACGTTATGGGAACTTACTCCTTATGTCAAGCGTAAACCGCGCCCGCAAAGCCATATGGGACCGCCCGGCAAGCGGCTTGACTTGAATTGGGAAACCCTTTAAATGAGAGGTATCCTCCATGGCCAAGTCATCTTCCGAAAATCCGCGAGCCAAACCCGCTTTAGTCTTGAGCCGCAAAGCCCTCGCCGGATGGCTGGTGGTGGGTTTCATCATCTCCGGCTGGATGTTCGGCATGGGAGTGATGGTCGGCCGGGACACCGCACCTATTCGGTTCGACCTCGACAAGCTCAAGAAGACCCTGGGGTCCCTGCAGAAATCCGAGCGTGCACCCACGCGCGGGACGCCTGCCCCCGATCCGGCGCAAATGAAGGACAAGACCAAGCTCGACTTCTACGAGGTCCTGCCCAAGAACCGGGAAGACGCCGACATGCCGAAGCTGCCCAAACCGGCATCGGCGGCGCCGGCCGCCGCCAAGCCCGAGCTCGCCGCCCCCAAGGCCCAGGAGCAGGCGGCT
>JBGSTS010000261.1:0-12918 GCA_041736435.1 Desulfobacterales bacterium
CGAGCAGGTCCTGCGCACGGCCAGGGTGTCCGGGGTGGCGTTGGTGGTGTTCGTGCGCGGCAAGCGCCCGGACGAGCCGGTGATCGAACTGGCGCGCTCCTACGGCATGCCGGTGCTGTTGACGCGCTACTCGCTGTTCGTGGCCAGCGGGCGCCTCTACATGAACGGGCTGCGCGGGCTGGACGGGTCGTGGTAGGGGAAAATAGCGAAAAGTGCCTAAAGTGCCTAAAATGAGCTAAAGTGCCTAAAGTCACTAAAGTTTAAAAAACTTGCAATTGCATCCGAATCTCCCATTCAACCTTGCAGAACTCAACAGACCCAATAGACCCAACAGACCCAATAGACCCATGGGACATAATCTCGATCGGGAGTTGATATGACAAAGGTCCGGACTCAGTTGATGCTCTGCAGCGGCACCGGGTGCCAAGCCAACAAATCCATCGCCTTTCACGAGGCCTTGCAAAAAGAGCTCGAGCTCCGCGGACTGGCGGAGGAGGTCAAAATCATCGAGACCGGCTGCAACGGGTTCTGCGCCGTGGGGCCGGTGATGCTGGTGCAGCCGGAGGGCATTTACTACCAGAAGCTCACCCCGGAGATCGTTCCCCACCTGGTGGAGGAGCATTTCCTCAAGGGCCGGCCCGTCAAAAAGCTTTTTTACGTGGAGCCGGCCTCCAAGGAAACCATCCCGCGGATGGAGAATATCCCCTTCTTCGCCAAGCAGATGTTCTGGGTCATGCGCAACAAGGGCGCCATCGACCCGGAGGTGATCGACGAGTACATCGCGCGCGACGGGTACTTCGCCGTGGCCAAGGCGCTGAAGGAGATGACACCGGAGGAGATTATCGCCGAGGTCAAGACCTCCGGCCTGCGCGGCCGCGGAGGCGCAGGGTTCCCCACCGGCCTCAAGTGGGAGTTCGCCCGCAAGAGCGGAGGGGAGATCAAGTACGTGCTCTGCAACGCCGACGAGGGCGACCCCGGGGCCTTCATGGACCGCAGCGTGCTGGAGGCGGACCCGCATGCCGTGCTCGAGGGCATGATCATCGCCGCCAAGGCCATCGATGCCCGGCAGGGCTACATCTACGCCCGCACCGAGTATCCCCTGGCCATCCGGCGTTTAGGCATCGCGATCCGGCAGGCCCGGGAGTACGGGCTGCTCGGCAAGGACATCCTGGGCACGGGGTTCGACTTCGACATCGACATCTACCAGGGGGCCGGCGCGTTCGTGTGCGGAGAGGAGACGGCCCTGATGCGCTCGATCGAGGGCAAACGCGGGATGCCGCGGCCGCGGCCGCCGTTTCCGGCCCTCAAGGGGCTCTGGGAGAAGCCCACCATCCTCAACAACGTCGAGACGCTTGCCAACATCTCGCAGATCATCCTGAACGGCGGCAAATGGTATGCAAGCGTGGGCACCGAGGGCAGCAAGGGCACCAAGGTCTTCGCGCTTTCCGGGGACGTCAACAACATCGGCCTGGTGGAGGTGCCTATGGGCACCCAGCTGCGCACGCTGATTTTCGACATCGGCGGCGGCATTCCCGGCAAGAAGAAGTTCAAGGCCGTGCAGCTCGGGGGGCCGTCGGGCGGATGCGTGCCCGAGGCGCACCTCGACATCCCCATCGACTACGAGGAAATCGCCAAGGTCGGCGCCATCATGGGCTCCGGTGGGGCCATCGTCATGGACGAGGACACCTGCATGGTGGACATGGCCCGCTTCTTCATGGACTTCGTCCAGGACGAATCCTGCGGCAAGTGCACCCCCTGCCGGGAAGGCACGCGGCGGCTGCTGCAGATCCTGGAGAAGATCTGCGAGGGCCGCGGGGAGCCCGAAGACTTGAACACCCTGGAGGAGCTTTCGGCCATCATCAAGGAGGCCTCGCTCTGCGGCCTGGGGCAGACCGGCCCGAACCCGGTCCTCTCCACCCTGCGCTATTTCCGCCACGAATACGAGGCGCACATCCTGGAGAAGCGCTGCCCGGCCAAGCGCTGCGTGGCCCTGCTCAAGTTCGAAATCGACCCCGAGGTCTGCACCAAATGCGGCATGTGCTTCCGGGCCTGCCCGGTGGAGGCCATCATCTGGAAGAAAAAAGAAGTCGCTCGCATCGACAAGGCCAAATGCATCAAGTGCATGACCTGCTTTGCGAAATGCAAGTTCGACGCCATAAATTAGAGCCCATCTCAAAAATTTGAGATGGTATCTAATTTATCCTTCTTTGACTTCTATAAACATTTATTACGAATGACTTTGTAAAAGGCCCAAGTTCAAGGCGCGCGAATCCCGCGGAGCGAGGCGTACTAATAGTACGCCGCAGCGACTGCGGGATGAATCCAGCCAGCGGCGGGACGAAATTGGGTCTTTTACGAAGTCATGCCTCTTCGATGGTGAGCATCAGCGGATAGCCGTTCTCCCGTGCCGCCTCCATCGCCACGTTCACCTTGGTCTCTGCCACGTCCCGGGGGTAGATCCCGCACAGCCCGACCCCGTTCTGGTGGGCGCGCCACATGATGTCCGAGGCTTCTTCCGCAGATTTGTTGAAGACCGCCATCAGCATCTGCACCACGAACTCCTTGGTGGTGAAGTCATCGTTGTGGATCAGCACGCGGTAGTCGGGCGGTTCGGTGACTTCATCGCGCACCTCGGCTGTCGTTTCATCCTGAGGGCGGTCTTTGCGCGTGCTCATCTCGATTTCCTCCTTGCATCACTAATATTACTCCGGCGATCCAACATGTCAAAAATTCCGCGTTGGATCATCCCTGCGGGTGGGGGCGGTCCTCTCGTTACGGCAACCGTCTAAAATCCTTTGAAATTAAGCCGCTCCGTGTTAAAATTGCCCTTAAGAAGATCCACCGGCGCCAATGGAAACGCGCAAGGGCTCATGGTTTAACTGCTGCGCGCGGCATTCTGCCGCGGTAAAATCGCAGGCGAGGGACAAACCCCATGGCTGAAACCGTCTACGTCACGACCACCAACCAGGCCGTTTTCCGCTGCCCTCAGTGCCAGCGCACCAAGACCGTCGATGCGTCGGCTTTCGACAAGCTCAAACCCCCGCTCCGCTTCAAGCTGAAATGCCCCTGCGGCCACGAAAGCACGGCCATCGTGGAGATGCGCCGGCGTTTCCGCAAGCAGGTCTCGTTGCCCGGACGCTTCGTGCATCTCGTGAACGGCCAGCCCAAGGGCAAGGGGATGATGATGGTCAAGGACCTGTCCACCACCGGTATGAAGCTTGCGATCGCCTCCAGCAGCTCGATGTCGGCCGGCGACCTGCTCAAGGTCGAGTTCAACCTCGACAATTCCGCGCGCAGCCTGGTGACCAAAAAGCTCATCATCCGCAACATCAACGGCAGCGAGGTCGGCACCGAGTTCGCCCCCACCGAATCCCTCGACAAGACCCTGGGGTTTTACCTGCGGTCCTGAACTCTTATAAAAAAGAGAGAAACAGGTTTTCATGTGCCGCTGAGGCGCGGCGCATGAAAAACCGCCTTGCTCTGCGCTCTTTGCGCCTCGAGCGAAGCGGGCAGTGATTCGGGCGTTTGGTGGGATCGGGTTTTTGAGCAAGGTTGACACCTGCGGCGGATGCAGGTACGGAGAGGCCATGAGCATCGAGCACCTGAAAGAGATTTTTCAGGCCGGTGTGCGCCGGGTGGACCCGGAGCGGATGATCACCGATTGCCTGCGCCTGGCGGGGTCTGCGTTGAGCGTGGAGACCGAAACCGCCCGCGTCGAGCTGGATCTGGATCGCTACGAGAGGATCGTCGTGGCCGGTGCCGGCAAGGCCGGCGCCAAGCTCGCCCTGGGGCTGGAGACCGTGCTCGGGGCGCGCATCACGGAAGGCCTCGTGTCGGTCAAATACGGCCACACCGAGCGGCTGAAAAAAATCCGCCTCATCGAAGCCGGCCACCCGGTCCCGGACGCCATGAGCGTCCAGGCCGCCCGGCGCATAGCTGCCATGGTCAGCGGCCTGGATGCGAAAACCCTGGTGATCACGCTGGTCTCCGGCGGCGGTTCGGCTCTGCTCACCCTTCCGTATCAGGACAACGACCACCAATTGACCTTAGAGGACATTCGCGAAACCACCCGCCTTCTTCTGGAGTGCGGTGCGCCTATCCAGGATATCAACTGCATCCGCAAACACGCTTCGGGGATTTCCGGCGGACGCTTCGCGGCGCTGCTCGGGAAGGCGGCCTGCCTGACCCTGATTCTCTCGGATGTGGTCGGGGACCGCCTGGAGAGCATTGCATCGGGCCTGACGGCCCCGGACCCGATGAGCTTTGCCGACGCCATGGCCATCCTCGAAAAATTCGGTATCCTGAACAAGGTTCCCGCGTCCGTGCGGCGACTCATGCAGGCCGGCGCGGCCGGCCAGGTCAGGGACACCCCCAAGCCGGGGGACCCCAGTTTCGAGCGGCTGCAGAACGTGTTGATCGGCACCAACGCCCACGCCCTGGAGGCCGCCCGGCGCAAGGCCGCCGAGCTGGGCTACCACACCGTGAGCCTGACCAGCCAGATGGTGGGTGAATCAAGAGAGGTTGCAAAGGCCCTCGCCGCCATCGCCAAGGATGTCGTTCGGGCGGATCTCCTGGTGGCAAAGCCCGCCTGCATTCTGGTCGGGGGCGAGACCACGGTGACCATCCGCGGCAAGGGCAAAGGGGGCAGAAACCAGGAGATGGCCCTGGCCGTTTTGCAGGAGATGGAGGAAAACCCGGAGGCCTTCGTGGGGGTGAGCTTTTTGAGCGCCGGCACGGACGGAAACGACGGCCCCACCGACGCCGCCGGGGCCTTCGCGTCTTTGGAAGTGCTTGAACGGGCGCGGCAGGCCGGCCTGTCGATCCGCCGCCACCTCGACGACAACGACGCTTACTCTTTCTTCGACTCCCTCGGGGCGCTGTTCAAGACCGGCCCCACCAACACCAATGTCTGCGACCTGCAGCTCCTGATCGTGACGACTTCGTAATAAGCCCAATTTCGTCCCGCCGATGGCGGGATTCGCCCTTCGTCGCTGCGAAATCTAAAAGTACGCCTCAATCCCCCATCTTGGCCATGTAGTCGTCGTACATCGTTTCCAGGGCGAGCTTGTGCTTGGCTTCCTCCTGGCAGAGCATCTTGAAGACCTTCTGACTCTCCGGGGTGTCGGCCTGCTTCAAGAAGTCGTTATAGAGCTTCAGGGCCGCTTCCTCGCGCTTCATCGCTATCATGAGGACCTCGTTGTAGGCCATACCCTTGCGGTATTCGAGCTCCACCACGTAGTCGCTGCGCTTGATGTCCTTGATCCACTTCAGCTTGTAATCGCGCATGGCCTGGGTGAACCCCTTGGCCTTGAAGTCCTGAAGCAGTTTCTGGTGCTTGTGCTCCTCCCTGGAGAAGTCCGTGAACATCTCCTTGTTGCCGGAGAAGGCCTCATCCCGGGCGAGCCCGGAATAGAACTCCACGGCCTCTTTTTCCTTCTCGATCGCAAAGTCCACAATGGCTTCCAGGCTGTCGAATCTCATGTCGGACTCCTTTCGCCCTTAGGGATCTCAAGGGGTGTTAGATCCAGGTCTCCAATCGTGCAGGCATTTACCTTTACATTTGAGCGCGGGGCTGCCAAGGATAGGATTATCCATACCAGGAATCCTTTCCGAGATCAATTCTTCCAATATCGAATCGCTCTTAAAAATTGTTGGCGGTCCTTAAGAGAAGTTTGTCGGCGATATTCGTTGAGCTTCGAGAAAACGCCTTCCGGGCAGAAAGCTTTCCTCATAGTTCCACGGTTTTTTTTTAACACATCTTTCACGACAGGCAGTTTTGGGGTCATCCTATTAATGAAGCTCATATCCATCTAATTTATGAAATTTATGGCTTTAAAATGAGAAAATTTTTACCTAATTTTAAGAGCTGTTGTCAGGCGGTGTGCCCTTACAACCGTATTTTGATAATAAAATATTGAAATTATTCAAAAATATTTTTGATTATGAATCCCCTCTTGGCACGTTTCATGCTAAACCTCTAAAACAGCAAATCCTGAGATTCCGCATTAAACTTCAACGGAGGGGCATAAAATGCTGAAAAGAATTTTTTGGGTGATGTCACTGATTTTGTTTTTAGCAGGCAATGCGGTTGCGCTTCAGATCGCCGCCGTCGAATACATCGGCCAAGAAAATGTGGGTATTTATAAATGGGCTGTCAGAGATACGTCATCGGCTCCCACTATCGACTATTGGTGGGGCTACTGTGTACAACAAAACGAGCCTGTCTATGTCTACAATTACTCTTTTACCCCGCTCTATTGGAATGGTAATTACGAATTAACTAACTATAGTGGGAACGCATCTGGGCTCATCGATACCACCAAACTTCTTGATTCATCCAATGCGGTGTATTTTAAAAATGTTCAAGATGCTATTTGGAAAAATAGCGCGGGTACCTACACTACTTCAGGTCTGATGCTATTGCAGAACACCAGAGGGTTGCAGGACTGGGTCGTTTACCAGCCGAACCCAGTCCCCGAACCCGCCACCATGCTGCTTCTTGGCCTGGGGTTGATCGGTCTGGCCTGCTACGGCCGGAAAAGGTTCAAGAATTAGAATACGCAAGGCGCTGAGGCCCGCGGTGCTCAAGCAGAACAGCAGCGCCGGCGTGCCGAACGGCTGAATAAAATTGCAAGGGGGATCGAAGTTTTGTTGAACTTCGATCCCCCTTTTCAGTTGATCTCGGTGAAGGGCGTCTTCTCGTCCTTCTCATTCTTACGGGGGCGGTGTCTCATCTTAGGCACTTTAGTTTATTTTAGGGATTTTAGGCGCTTCGATGTCCCCCTCCCCCTCCTCCAGATTGCGGCGGGCGGCGGCGTAGTTCGGGAAAATCTGCAGGGCGCGGCGGAAGCTCTCGGCGGCCTTCGCGAGCTCGCCCTGCTCGCGCAGCGCCACGCCGAGGTTGTTCCAGGCCTCGGCGTAGTCCGGGTTCAGCCGAAGGGACTCCCGCAGGCTGGCGACGGCGCCGGCGAGCTCACCCTGGTTTTTCAGGGCAACCCCTAAATTGTTGTGGGCTGCCGCAAAATCGGGCTTCAGGCGCACGGCTTCCTTGAAATGCGCGACGGCGTGCGGGTAGTCTTCGCGGATGAGATGGGCGACCCCGAGGTTGTTGTGCGCCATGTAGTTTTTAGGCTCGAGGCGCACGGCCTCGGTGAGCTCGCGGATCCCGGCCTCCAGCTGCCCCAGGCGCACCAGCACGTAGCCCAAATTGTAGCGGGCGTCGCCGTAATTTGGGCTCAGTTCCACGGCGCGGGCGAGGTGCACGGCGGCCTCATCGAAGCGGTCCCGGTTCGACAGCGCGCTGCCCAGATTGTTGTGGGGCCGGGGCTTGAGCGGGGATTTTTGCATGCAGTCGCGCCACAAGGCCACATCGTCGCCCCACACCTTGCTGCGCTCCCAGGTTGAAAATGCGCAGGCGGCCGCCAGGAGCGCCAGCACCGCGATGGCCGTCTTTTTTCCCCTTATCAGCCGGGCCCCCAGCGCGACCACGGCCATCACCGGAAATACCGAAGGCAGGTAGGTGCGGTGCTCGAAGACGAGCTCCAGGCGGATCACGGAGGACTCGATCACGAGGTTGCCCAAAAACCACAGGATGGCAAACGACCCCAGCGGCTCGCGGCGGGCCATGAGGACAGCCGCGAGCAAAAGCGCCGCCAACAGGAGCAGTGCCAAAAGCGTGGTGATGGGGTCGAGCAGCGACAGCGAGACGGCCGTGTGATGGTCCAGGTTGAGCCGGGAGGCGGCCGGCCAGAACAGCAGGCTGATGTAGAACACGACCACCCGCAGCTGGGTCATCAGCCGCTGGCCGACACTCATTCCGCTCCCGTCGTAGGCTGAAAAAATACGATCGAGCGGGTTGCCGAAGCCCAGATAGACCATGCCGATCACCGCCCCTGCCGCCGCCGCACCGATCAGAAGCGGAATGCGCCGCCGGAGCCAGTGGCCGTCGAGGTTCTGAAAAAAATACCACTCGTAGAGAAAAATGAAAACGGGCAGGGTGGCTGCGATTTCTTTGGTCCCCAGGGCCAGAAGCCCGGAGGCGATGAAGCCCGCCCAGAGTGTACGCCTGCGTTTGCTGCGCTCGGCCATGCGTGCGCCGGCGTAGCACGTCAGGCTGAGCAGGTAGAACATGGCCGCCAGGCCGGTCATGCGCTGGACGATGTAGGCGACCGACTGCGTGTGCAGCGGGTGCACCAGCCAGAGGATGGCCGCGGCGCAGGCAACGGCGCCTGCCGTCTGCCGATGCACGCCGAGCGCCGGGGTTCGAAACGTCAGGCGGGCGAGGGCATAGAGCAGGCCGCCGTTGACGATGTGGATCAGGATGTTGATCAAGCGGTAGCCGACGACGTTGTAGCCGTTGAAAAAGTGGTTCAGCGCAAAGCTCAGGTTGGCAACCGGCCGCGTGGGCAAGGGACTCTTGAACGCCGCGTCGTAGAGCTCGCCGGCGGAAAACGCGCTGATCCGGATGTGCTCGTTTTCGAGAATGTTGGGCTCGTCGTCGAAGACGAACGGGCCGCCGAGGGAGCCTGCGTAGAGCAGGATGGTCAATACGGCGGCCGACGCCAGCAGCAAGGTTTCACGGGAGGAGCGTTTGGAGTCCATGAAAGTTCCTAAAGTGAGCTAGTGCCCATCCATAAACGGCGTCTTTCGGCCCATGCCGGCGTTCTCGCTCTTCGCAATCCTCGGCGTAGCCTGACTATCCCGCCTTTGGCGGGACGGTTGCGAAATCTCTGCGGCCTTGGCCTGAGCCGAAATCCACCATTTCTGGACGGACACGAACTACCGTTTAATGTGCCGAAAGTTGGGAAAAACCATTTACGGGAAAGAACAAGTACAACTCCCTCATAGCGCACTTCCGGCGGTTTTGGCACACGTTTTTGCGCATTTGACTCTCTTAGCTCTTTATACTACGATTTTTTAAATTTAGGCACTTTAGCGCACTTTAGGCATTTTAGGCACTTGTCCTTTTCCCCCTGTGACGCGATGACCAAGACCATGCACGACCGGATTGTGAGATCCATCCTGATCACCGGCATCACCATCTCCTGCTTCTACTGGGTCTGCGAATCGTTCATGTTCTTCTTCCTGGAGCCGCAGGCCAATTTCTTCCAGCACGTGCTCGGCCCCAACATGTTCCAGACCTTCACGCGGATCCTGGTACTGTGCCTCTTTGCCATTTTCGGCTCCCACATCCAGTACACCGTCAACAAGGAACGTGAAGCCGATGCGGCGCTGCGCGCGAGCGAGGAAAAGTATCGCAACATTCTCGAGAGCATCGAAGAGGGCTATTTCGAAACCGACCTGCGCGGCAACCTGACCTTCTTCAACGGTGCGTTGCCCCGGATTCTGGGCTATGATGCCGCAGAGCTACGGGGGAAGAGCGCGCGCGAATTCACGCCCGAGGAGACAGCGGCCAGGACCCACGATGTCCTGGCCGAGGTCCAGCGGACCGGGGAGCCGGCCACCGTTGTCGCCTACCGGGTGGCCCAAAAAGACGGGAGCCCCAAAGACCTGGAGCTCTCCGTTTCTCTCATCCGCGACGCTTTGGGCCAGCCGGCGGGGTTTCGCGAGGTGGTCCGAGACGTCTCCGAGCGTGTGCAGGCGGAACAGGCGCGCAAGAAACTCGAGGCGCAGCTCCAGCAGGCCCAGAAAATGGAGGCCATCGGGACGCTCGCAGGCGGCATCGCCCACGACTTCAACAACATCCTGATGGGCATCCAGGGCAACGCCTCCCTGCTCGAACTGCGGTTGGACCGCTCCCACCCCGGGCAGGAAAAGATCAAGAACATCGAAAAATACGTGGAGAGCGGAACCGAGCTTTCGCGTCAGCTCCTGGGCTTCGCCCGCCGGGGCAAGTACCAGGTCAAGGCCTCGGACATCAACGACATCATCGAGAAGTCGGCCGGCATGTTCGCCCGCACCCGCAAGGAGATCCGGGTGGATCTGCAGCTCTCCCGCGAGGTCTGGACGGTGGAGGTGGACCGCGGCCAGATCGAACAGGCCCTGCTCAACCTCTACGTCAATGCCTGGCAGGCCATGCCCGAGGGCGGCGATCTCTACCTGATGACCGAAAACATTTACCTGGACGAGAGCTACGTGCAGCCCTACAAGGTGAAACCGGGCGGCTACGTCAAGATCACCGTGGCCGACTCCGGGGTCGGCATCGACAGGGCGAACATGAGCCGGATCTTCGAGCCGTTCTTCACCACCAAAGAGATGGGGCGCGGAACCGGCCTGGGGCTGGCCTCGGTTTACGGCATCGTCAAGGGCCACGGCGGCCACATCAACGTTTACAGCGAAAAAGGGCAGGGCACCACCTTCTCCGTCTACCTGCCCGCCTCCCAGCGGCGGGTGGAGCAGGAGGTGAAACCCCTGCCTGCGGAGGTCATGAAGGGGCAGGAGACCATTCTGCTCGTGGACGACGAAGAGATGATCATCGACGTCGGCCGCGGGCTGCTGGGCGAGCTCGGCTACACCGTGGTCGCGGCCAAAAGCGGGCCGGAAGCGCTGGACATCTACCGGCTGAACAAGGACCGGATCGACCTTGTCATCATGGATATGATCATGCCCGGGATGGGCGGCGGCGAGACCTTCGACCGGTTGAAAAAGATCAACCCCAACGTGAAGGTGCTACTCTCCAGCGGTTACAGCATCAACGGCCAGGCCTCCAAGATCATGGATCGCGGCTGCGACGATTTCATCCAGAAGCCGTTCAACATCAAGCAGCTCTCGGCCAAGATCCGGGGGATACTGGATGGGGGGAAAGATAGAATGCCTAAATCATAAAAAATGGCGTACGGCACAGGGCGCACGGCGCACGGAAATGAATCCTGACCGGCGGGGCAATTGGCTGCGTTCGCCGGTGTCCGTCTAATGCTAAAACGCTTTTTCCCCGTGCGCCGTGCGCCGTGCGCCCTGTGCCGTCTTTGATTCTTCTACCACCGGCTCCCTCAGGATCAGCTCGATCGCGCGGGCGGCGGCGGAGGCGGCGGCCGGGAAGACCCGGTCCAGGGCGCGGATGTGCCGCAGGTTGTCCGCCGTGCGCAGGATCAGCATGGCCAGATCCCCCTCCTCCATCTCTGCTGCCGCCACGACCTGCTCCCAGGGCCGGCCGCTCGCCCAGGCAAACAGGACGGCTGCCGGTTTCAGATAAAGCGGCCGGGCCTCGAACCCTGAATCCTTCATCTCCGCCATAAACGGCGAGAGCGCGTCGGCGGCCTGCCGGTACGATGTCACCAGCAGCTTGGGCAGAAGCTTGCGGTCCAGGCCCTCGTCGGCTTCCTTCTCGTTCACGAACACCGCGATGATTGCCGCCAGCAGCGCCGGGTGGTCCTGCGGGAAGAGCCCGGCGCGAAACCCTTCGGCGATCAGCAGCGGCTGGTCCACGCGCAGCTGGGAGGCCCACTGCCCGTCTGGGGTGAGCTCGTCGCGCTCGTTCACATACCCCTTGCGGCGCAAAAACTGCACGTGGCGCACAAAGTCCCGCCACAAGGCGGCAGCGCCATCCCGGGCTTGGGGCAGCCGGCCTCGGCCCCTGCGCCAGGCTGCAAACGAGCGCTGCAGCATCTCCTGGACCCGGGCCGGGGTGTGCGAGAGCAGCAGGTTTAAAACCATCGAAAAGTTGATCCGGATCCGGCTGTCCACCTCCGAGGCCGGCGCGGTGAGCAGCCGGTGGATCCGGCGCACGTCCATGTAGCGGCCCGGGACGATGAGGGCAAAGCCGATCTCGTCCATGCCGCGGCGGCCGGCGCGGCCGGTCATCTGGTGAAACTCGGTGGGGTCGAGCGGCAGGAACTGGGTGCCGTTGAAGCGGTCGGAGTTGAGCAGGCCGATGGTGCGGGCCGGGAAGTTGACCCCGGCCGCCACCGTGGTGGTGGCAAAGACCGCATCCAGCAGCCCCTCGGTCATCAGCTGCTCCAGGGCCAGCTTCCAGAAAGGCAGCTGGCCGCTGTGGTGGGAGCCTACCGCCAGGCGCTCGAGGTGAGGCAGCTGCCGGTGCAGGGCCATGCGCGGGTTTTGGCCGGCGAGCTCGTCGATCCGGGCCTTGAGCCTCTGCAGGCGCTCAGGGTCGTCGACGCGGTTGCCCCGGCAAAGGTCTAACGCCCGGTCGCAGTCGGCCCGCGATTTCAAAAAGAAGATCACGGGCAGAAGATCGTAGCGGCGCAGCAGCTCCACGATCCGGCCGAAGTGCTGCGTGCCGTCCCGGTGTGAAAACCGGCGGCTCTTCTCCATGGCCTCGATGACTTTCTTGTCGATTCCGCCCGAACCCTTGCGGCCCGGCGCGCTCAGCGGAAAGAGCATGCCCATCGGGTGAAGATAGAGAGGAAAAATCGGGACCGGGCGGTTCGTTTCGGCAACAACGGTGCAGGGCCGGCCGCGGATGGAGGCGAGCCAGGCGGCGATCTCCCGTGCATTGCCGATGGTGGCCGACAAGAGCAGCAGCGGCACGCGCGCGGGCAGGTAGATCAGGACCTCCTCCCACACGACCCCCCGGTCGAGATCGCCCAGGTAGTGGGCCTCGTCGATCACCACGAGATCGGTGTTCAAGGACTCCCCGCGGTGCATGGCGTCGTAGAGCTGGTTTCGCAGAATTTCGGTGGTGCCCACGATGATGGGCGCATCCGGGTTTTCCTTGCGGTCGCCGGTCAGGATGCCGACCGCATCGGCCCCGAAGCGCCTTGAAAACTCGGCGTGCTTGGCGTTGCTGAGCGCCTTGAGCGGGCAGGCGTACCAGGCCCGTCCGCCGGCGGCGCGGATGCGGTCGATGGCCTGCTCGGCAATCCAGGTCTTGCCGGAGCCCGTGGGGGCCGTGACCAGGCAGTCCGAGACGGCAACGGCGCCGAGTGCCTCGAGCTGAAAGGGGTCGGGCGTGAAAGGCGTGGGTTCCGGGACACCGATGCGCGCGAAAACGGCCTTGAG
>JBGSTS010000009.1:0-29963 GCA_041736435.1 Desulfobacterales bacterium
CCTCACCCGCACGGTGTCTGCCGTGGTGGTCGCCGAAGCCGACGAGCGCCTGCCCCTATCCGGCGCCCACGGCCTCTCCCCCGCACCGGGCGTGGTGTCCCTCTCCGATTTCTCAGCCGAAGGGCTGAGGCCGACCCCGTCATCAGCGGAGGACCCACAGGTTGTTTTTCTCAACGGCCTCTTGACCGAGAGCCACTCCCTGATCGCCGCAGAGATCATGCGGGCGGCGCTAAAGCTACGTGCGGAGGCTGTCCGCAGCGCCATACTGACCGGCAATCTCAAGGTGGCCGCAGACGGCCTGGAGGCCCTTTGCCGCAAGGCCCGCGCCGAAGGCGTCCTGTTCGCCAAGTTTACACACACCCGCCCCGGAATCCGCCAGGAGGCAAACGGCCGCGTCAGTCTTGAGTTCACCGACGAGGTCACGGGGGATCCCTGCCGCATGCACCCTGAGCTTCTGGTCGTCGACGAGCAGCCCGCGCCTTCGAAGGCTGCATCCGAACTGGCCCGGATTCTCGAGCTCGAGGTCGACGGCAGCGGGTTTATCCAGGGCGACAATGTGCATCGGCTGCCGGTTGCGACCCATCGCCGTGGGATCTTCGTGGCAGGCGGGGCGAGATGCATTGGGGCCGACCCCGCCACGGATGCAGCCAATGCCGTCCTTGACGTCCTGAGTTCTGCCGCACCCGCTCCCGAGGACCGCGCCGTTATCGAACCCGGTCGATGCATCCGCTGCCTGACCTGCTTCCGGGTCTGCCCTCACCGCGCCGTCATCCTGAACACCCGGCCCTCCGTGCTGCCCGCCGCCTGCGAACGCTGCGGCATCTGCGCCGCCGAATGCCCCCGCGGCGCCATTCACATCCCCGGGCTGGAACCTCACGAGCTCCTGGCTGAAATCACCCCGGCCGCTTCAGGGGCGGATGGCGATGCCCCGCGCCTGATCGCCTTCTGCTGCAGCCGCTCGGCCGCTCTCGCCGCCACGTCGGCCGAAGCATTTGACCGAAACGGACTGACGGTGGTCGAGGTGCCCTGCGCCGGCAGCCTCTCCCCGCAGATGCTGCTGGAGCCGTTCGGCCGCGGTGCCGAGGGCGTTCTGGTCATGACCTGCCACGAGGACAACTGCCATTCACGCGAAGGCCGCGGTTTTGCACACCGGCGCTCCGAGCAAACCGCCGCCTTCCTGGGGTTGAGCGGGATCGGCGCCGACCGGATCAAGATCACCTCCCTGGCCGCCAACATGGCTTCGGAATTCACTGAAACCCTGGCGGACTTCCGCCGAACCCTGCTCGCCCTGCGCAAACGACCCCAAGGAGATCTATCCCGTGACGAACACCGCCGCTGACCCCATGACCGGCCGCACCGGTTGGGACTTTGACCAGGATGTGTGCATGACCTGCGGCATCTGCTCCAGCGCCTGCCCGGTCTCCGGGGTGGACGGATTCGACCCCCGCAAACTGGTTCGCATGGCCCTGCTCGGCCGGACGGACGAGCTCGTGGAGGCCCGCTGGCCCTGGATCTGCACCATGTGCGGCAAGTGTGAAGCCCTCTGCCCGATGCAGGTGCACATTGCCGATCTCGTCCGCAGGATCCGGTCGCTGCGGGCACGGGAGAGCGTGCCGGGTATTCTGCACAAGGGGATCGAGGCCGCCCTTCAGACCGGCAACAACCTGAGACTGCCCAAAGAGGACTTCCTCTTCATCCTGGAGGATGTGGCCGGCGAGATCCGGGAAGAGCCGGGCTTCGAGGACCTGCAAGTTCAGGTCGACCGGAAGGGCGCCCGGGTCCTCACCACGATCCACAACAAGCTGGTCAATACCCACACCGAGGACCTCAAGCACTGGTGGAAGATCTTTCACGCCGCCGGCGAGAGCTGGACGGTGGCATCCGACAACTGGGAGGGCACCAGCTGGGGCTATTTCACCGGGGACGACGCGGCCATGAAGACCATGGCCGGCCGCATCCTGAAGCAGATGGAGGAACTCGAGATCGACACCCTGCTCTGGCCGGAGTGAGGGCACGCCTACCTCGCGACCCGGTCCGGGTTCGAAACGCACTTTCCGGAAGCCCTGAAGAAATATCGCTTCGTGACCGTCTTCGACCTGTTGATCGACTACATCCGCGACGGGCGGATCCGGATCGATCGCACCCGGTTCCCCCAGCGGGTCACCTACCACGATCCCTGCAACTACGGGCGCAAGGCACAGATGCGCTTCGGACATGGGTATTTCGAGGAGCCGCGCTGGATCCTTAGCCAATGCGTGGAGTCCTGGGTGGACCTCTACCCCCATCGCATGAACCAAACCTGCTGCGGCGGTGGCGGCGGAACGCTGACCACGGGTTACACCAATGAACGCATTCACTACGGACGCCGCAAAATGGAGCAGATCCGGACAGTCGGCGCCGAAATGATGGCCGTGCCCTGCCACAGCTGCCACGGCCAGCTGAACTCCATCAAGCAAGCCCACGGCATGGAATCCCTGCAGGTGAAATACCTCTGGGAGCTGGTGGCGGATGCGCTGGTGATGGGCTGAACCGCACCTGCCCCGCTTTCAGCGCGGGCGCAGGAGCTCGGTCATTTCCTTTCGCAGGCTCACGATCTCCCGCTGGAACAAACGCTTTAGGTCGTCCAGGTCCTCCACCGGGATCATGTAGTAGGCCGTTGCGCCGGCAGGCCCCGCGGAGGACACCGTCGTCCGGCCGGCCGCCTCCTCCTGCGGAAACGGCGCCGGAGGGACCCCTTGGCCCAACGCTGCCCGCGCAGCGCTCTTTTCCCCCAACACGGCCTCTTTCCAGACATGGAAGTCCCTGACGAGCGCACGCACCAGCCGGCCCTTTTCCGAGGCGGCCATCGGTGCGCCGCCGCTTATCCGCTCCATGCCAGCAAAACCTTCCGCAAGCAGCACGAGGCCGGCGCTACCCAGCTGCCGCGGGTTCTTCAAGAGATACCGGCACACGACGGTTTGCATCCGGATGAGGACCTGCAGGTGCTCGTCGCTTAGAAAAACGCTCCGGAGGTTTCTCAACTCGTTCAGATACCGGCGGATTAAGTTGAGCTGGGATCCGAGCTCAAGGGCCTGCACAATGCGCTTGCATCGGCTCATTGAGGAGCCGGCGGCCCCGCCCATGATCTCGGCGCCGGTAACCGGGTCGTCGCCGTCGGGGAAAAGCTCATCCATGCGCTGCTTCACATGCAATGACAATTCGCCTGGGTCGATGGGATCCAATCCACTCACCTCGAACGATTATCAATGGATGCGACCGTCTGCGCCACAATCTGTTTCAAGGTCGCCAGGATGTTCAAGCCTTTCAAGGCGCTGGCTTGAAAATAGGGCTTTTGAAGCTGGCTGTTCAAGTCGCTCAGCAGGATGGCTGGGGGAAGGAGCAGCGTTCCCTGCTCGGCAAGGTCGGCCTTGTTGAACTGCAGCACGAGCGGTATCCTGCGAATGTCGAGACGGTTCGCCTCCAGGTTGGTTTGCAGGTTCTTCAATGAGAGGATGTTGGTCTTGCGCATGGCAGAGGCATCGGCGACGAACACGATGCCGTCGGCCCCCTTCAACAGGGTTTTCCGGGTCGCATCGTGTTGGGCCATGCCGGGGACGCTGTAGAGCCGGATCTTGATGTCGAACCCCTTGACGTCGTTCAGACTGAAGGGCAGGAAGTCAAAAAACAGGGTTTGTTCGCTGTAGGCGGTAATGGTGAGCAGCCGGGCGTTCACCCGCTGCCGCAGGTGGTTGTATATATAAATCAGATTAGCGGTCTTGCCGGACAAGGCCGGCCCGTAATACACGATCTTGAGTTGAACCAGCTTTGTACGCGTATTGATGAACGCCATCTCTCCGATCCGATTGAAGCAAAGGGATGAAGCAATGCGGGGTTGGCGTGGAGCCACCCCCGGCGGCTGCATATTGCAAATGTGATACCAGGACTACAAAAAATTATATTTGTATTTTTATCAAAGTGTTGCATCGATAAGACCCCAGGCCTGATACGCGCAAAGCACGTAAATGAGAACTCCCGGCCACATTTTTCTCCTCCGTATTCTTTAAAAAAAGTTAATACCCCCCAAAAAAAGCCACTCTTTCCCGTGAGAGAGAGAGTGGCACTGGTTTCAGGCCCGGCGGCCCGGAACGGGTGGAACCGGGCGGTTCACAACTCGAAGGCCATGACGTCGATGATGAGCGGCAGCCGGCGGAGCTTTGTCATAACATCCTCCGGGATCGGGCTGTCGGTCCGAAAGTAAATCATGGTCTTGTCTCCGTCCTCCTGCTTGCCGACACGCATCTGGCTGATGTTGACTCTATTGGCCCCGAGCAGGGTGCCGATGCTGCCGATGGCCCCGGGCTTGTCGTGGTTGTGGATCACGATAAACTTGCCGTGCGGGGCCAACTCCAGGCGGAAATTTTCGATTTTCACGACCCGCGGATCCTTGCGGCCGAAAATGGTCCCGGCCACGCTGTGCCGGGTCCCGTTGGCCAGCGCCCTCACGGTCACCAGGTTCACGTATTCCTCCGAGGGTGCCCGTGCCTCGGAGACCTTGATCCCGCGCTCGCCGGCCATGACCTTGGCGTTGACGAAGTTCACCGTGTCTTGAACCATCGGGGTGAGAAACCCCTTCAGGATGGCGGTGGTCACGGACGAAAGGTCTTGCTCCGGAAATTCCCCGGCATACTCGATGGCGATCTCGCTTGCCGGCCCCCGGCAGATCTGGGCCAGCAAACAGCCCATGCGCTCGCCCAGGGTCAGCAGCGGCCCGATTTTGGCCAGGAGCTCGCCGCTCACCGCGGGGACATTCACCGCGTTGATGATGGTGCCGGTCTTGAGAAACGCCAGGATCTGCTCGGAGACCTGGATGGCGACATTGGTCTGGGCTTCGACCGTGGAGGCCCCGAGATGCGGCGTACAGATGACCCGGTCGACCTCGAACAGCGGGCACTCGCCCGGCGGCTCCTTTTCAAACACGTCGAGTGCCGCGCCCGCAACCTTGCCCGAGCGCAGGGCCGCATTCAGGTCGGCTTCGTCGACGATCCCGCCCCGGGCGCAGTTGATGATCATGACCCCGTCTTTCATCTTGTCGAACGCCGCCGTGTTCAGCAAACCGACGGTGTCCTTGAGCTTGGGCACGTGCACGGTGATGTAATCCGACCTCCGGTAAAGCTCGTCGAGCGACACGGCCTCGTAGCCCGCCTTTTCGATCGCCTCGGCCGTCACGAAGGGGTCGTACACGATGACCTGCATCTTGAGCCCACGGGCGCGGTCGGCAACGATCGAACCGATCTTGCCGAACCCGATGATGCCCAGCACCTTGTTGAAAATCTCCCGGCCCTGCAGCTTTTTCTTCTCCCAGGTTCCGGCCTTCATGGAAGCGGTGCCCCAGGGGATGTTGCGGCTCAGGGCCATCATCATGGCGATGGTGTGCTCGGCAGTAGTGACGACATTGCCCGCCGGGGTGTTCATGACGATGATCCCCCGCTTGGTGGCGGCCGGGATGTCGACGTTGTCCAAACCGATGCCGGCCCGCCCCACCACCTTGAGTGTGTGGGCGGCCTGCAGCAGCTCCTCGGTGACCTTGGTGGCGCTGCGGATGACGAGCGCATCGTAGTCGCCGATGACGGCCTTGAGTTCATCGGGTTTCAAACCGGGACGGACGTCCAACTGGATTCCGGCTTCTTGCCGCAGGATGTCCAGGCCGACCTCCTCAAGATTGTCGCTCACGAGAACTTTCATCATGACTCCGCTCCTTTTCTCGCCTTTTCGATCAGTTCGACCAGCGATGCGATCTTCGGCTTCGGCCGCGCCTGCATCAGCTGTTTGAAGTGGTCCGCGGGCAGGTGGTCCTGCAGGTACCGCACGATGTCGAATGTTTCCCACCAGCAGTCGGTGATCTTCAGGCAGGGCCGCTGCTGCTCGCAGCTCATGCAGTAGCCCAAAGTGACCGGCCCGCCAAGCCGCGGGCAGCGCCGGCTCAGGGAGGCGGCATCGGATGTTTCCGGTTCGGCGCCCATGTTGCGCGCGTGGGCCTCCACCTGCTTGCTAACGGCTTTTCAGCAGTTGCGGTTTGGGGTACTTGGCCAGGATTTTCCCAGCTTCTTCGATCTCTTGCGCCGGATAATCGAAATCCTTGAGGCTGCCGGAGAGGTATTTCTCGTAAGAGCCCAGGTCGATCAGCCCGTGCCCGCTCCAGTTGAACAGGATGACCTTGGCCTTGCCCTCTTCCTTGGCCCGGCGGGCTTCATCCACCACGCAAGCCAGGGCATGGTTGGTTTCGGGCGCCGGGATGATCCCCTCGGTGCGGGCCAGCAGCATCCCGGCCTCGAAGGTCGCCATCTGGCCGTAGGACCTTGGTTCCAGGAGTCCTTCAACGACCAACTGGCTTACGGTCGGCGCCATGCCATGGTAACGCAGGCCGCCGGCATGGACGGGCGGCGGCATGAAGGTGTGCCCCAGGCTGTACATGGGCAGCAGGGGTGTGTAGCCGGCCGTGTCGCCGTGGTCGTAGACAAAGGGGGCCTTGGTCAGCGTCGGGCAGGCGGCCGGCTCCACGGGGTAAATAGCGATCTGGCGCCCGTTCATCTTGTCGAGAACGAACGGAAAGGCCAGGCCGGCAAAGTTGCTGCCGCCCCCCGCGCACCCGATGACCACGTCCGGGTATTCCCCGGCGATTTTCATCTGTTTTTGAGCCTCCAGGCCGATCACGGTCTGGTGGAGCATGACGTGGTTGAGCACGCTGCCCAGTGAGTAGCGGGTTTTTCCGGAGGCATCGCTCACTGCCGCCTCGACGGCTTCGCTGATGGCGATCCCCAGGCTGCCCGATGAGTCCGGGTGCTGGGCGAGAATGTCCCGGCCGGCCTTTGTCTCGGTGCTCGGGCTGGGCACGCAGTCCGCTCCCCAGGTCTGCATCATGACCTTGCGATAGGGCTTCTGATCGAAGCTGACCCTCACCATATAGACCTTGCAACCCAATCCTAACTGGGCACAGGCGAATGCCAGGGCACTGCCCCATTGGCCCGCGCCGGTCTCCGTGACCAGGCGTTTGATCCCGAACACCTTGTTGTAGTAGGCTTGTGGCACCGCCGTGTTGGGCTTGTGGCTGCCGGGAGGACTTGTCCCCTCGTATTTGAAATAGATGTGTGCGGGGGTGTCCAAGGCCTTCTCGAGCGAAAATGCCCGCACGAGCGGGCTCGGGCGCCAGATCCGGTAGATCTTGAGAACCTCATCGGGAATATCGATCCAGCGCTGGGTGCTGACCTCCTGCTCGATGAGGTTCATCGGAAAGACCGGCGCCAGCATGTCGGGGGTGACCGGCTTGCCGTCGGGCCCCAGGGGCGGATTCATCTTGATATCCGCCAGGATATTGTACCATTGGCGCGGAATTTCCTCTTCGCTGAGGAAAATTTTTTTTGTCTTCATACCTACCGCCTCCTAAGTTTAAATTTGAGTTCGGATCCCGTGGCTCCGAACAACCGCACTTCCATCAGGCCCCATGGCGGCCGCCTCTTTAGCATGCCCGGGACCTCAAATCAAACGCGACCCACTGGCCGGATCAGCGCTGGATACGCGTGAACTTGGCGCCCTTGAGGGACAGATCCACCATCAGGCCCTGGGGATCCAGCACAAACCCGAGGATCGGGTCGTTGAGCTTGGTGAAATCAACCCGCTCCCCGCCCCCGATGTTGATCAAGGCGATGTTGCCGTCCAACCCTACCTCCCAGCCTTGGCTGGCCCGGAACTGGTTGAGCACCGCTTCCGTCATGAAGAGGACAACGATGTCCTTGGCTTGCGCCCCGAACGAAAACCCGACGGATCCGGAGGCAAGATTGTAGTACGAGACCGTTTTTCCCGCAACGCGCAGGGCGCCTTCGCCGTATTGCCCACCGACGATGAACGCCCCTTTGATGACGTTGGGCATAATGAGCACGCCCTTGGCTTTGCCCAGCACCTCGCTTCCGCCCTTGACCGTTTTTTTGAACTGCTGCAGCGTCGCGTTGACCGAAGCGTCGATTTCCCCGGCAGTCTTGGCCGGGAGGCTGCCGGCAGGAAGGAGGAACACAAAAACCACGGCAACCGCCGCCGCAGCGAGTCGGGTACCAAAATGGAGATCGTGCAGCTTCATAGTGACTCCCTATCGTTGAAATGAATACATTGCACCCATCGACGGGCGGGCGGCCAGTATAGTACAGTGGTCAGGCAAGTCAACCGGACGTGGCTCATCGGCAAAATGTTGTGGACTTCCACGGCGAAGTTGCGTTAGGGTACCGGCCGTGAACGCCGAGCCGGCTGCTTGAAAGCAACCCCTGTCAAGCGCCGCGGGCAGTTACGGGGGAGGAGATGTGATCACGATGGTGCAAAAGCGAAAGAGCACGGGAGCGCGCAAGACGCAGATTATCGCAGCGGCCAGAAAGCTCATCATCCGCAAGGGCAGTGAGCATCTGACGGTGAGGGCGATCGCAAAGGAAGTGGAGATCACCGAGGCGGCCATCTACCGTCACTTCAAGAGCAAGCGCGAGATCCTTCTCTTCCTGATGAACCACATCATGGACACCATGCTGAAGGAAGTGGAAACCCGGGCGGAATCCGGTACGCATGCGCTGGAGACCATCCACGGCGTGCTGGCCGAGCACCTGACGGAAATCGAACAGCGCCGGGGCATGTCGTTTCACGTCATTGCGGAAATCATCAGTCTGGGCGACAAGAAGCTGAACCGTGACGTCTACCAAAAACTCCAGCTCTACATCGACCGGCTCAAAGGGCTTCTGCTGGAAGGGGTGCTCCAGGGAAGCATCCGCGAGGACATCGACCACAACGCCGCCGCTTTGCTGCTCTTCGGCATGATTCAGGGTCTGGTGAACTATTGGGCACTGAGCAACTGCAGCTTCGATCTTGGCCAAAACTTCACCGCACTCTGGGATGTTTACCGCAACGCCATCCGACCAACGGTTTCATGAGTGACGCCTGAAGCCCGTCCCTTAAGGCGCGCGCAAACCGGCCCGCCTGAACCACCGCGTTTCATGCAAATCCCGTAATACCTGCCGCACACCGGCCGACGCCTCGCACCCCCTGTCTCTTTCTGTCCGCGGAGGGATAA
Organism: Desulfobacterales bacterium; assembly: GCA_041736435.1. Classification (GTDB taxonomy): domain Bacteria; phylum Desulfobacterota; class Desulfobacteria; order Desulfobacterales; family SpSt-501; genus SpSt-501. The sequence goes on from JBGSTS010000009.1 coordinate 9,080, forward strand.
ATTTATGTTAACATTTACTTGACATTTAGTTTGTGTTCATATACTTATTTAAAGCAAGAAAAAAATAAGGGGGGATGCGGCCATGACGGAGCTGCCCATCTGGCTTTGGGTTGTCGTCGGCATCGGCGGTTTCGCGTTCGCGGTGTTTGCGGGGCACATTTTCTACAAAGACTGACACGGAAAATTCCACGTCAGTTACTAGGGTGCCACTCAGGCGCGGCATGAAGTGCCGATCGCCGCAGCATTTGGTCAACCGAGGTGATGAGATGTTCGGGTCTATATATAGTATATTCGCGTTCGTGCTGCTGGGCGGCGGTCTGGCACTGGCGGTGCTGCTGGCACTGAAGCTTTACCAGTCCCCGCATCGGGTTGAAGCCGATGCGGATGCGGTGCCCGAAACGCTCACCCACCAATCCTCGAGTTAAATCCCCCTCTGATCGCTGCAACCGTCGTGTTGCGAATAACGCCCACCTCCTCCACCTTGCAATCGCAACCTGCCCGGGGTATCGTATCGATGGAAAAACACCCAAGAGCATTTCCGGCGCCCGGATCGTGAGGCAACCTTTGAGTGTTTCCAAGGAAATTTCGCGCTTGGTCGTGTTCACGGACCTTGACGCGAGCCTGCTCGACCACGCGGACTATTCATTCCAAAATGCCCTGCCGGCACTCAACCTGATTCGCGAGCGGAAGATCCCGCTGGTGTTTGCGACCAGCAAAACCCGAGCGGAAGTGGAGCGACTCCAGGAGGTGATGGGCATCCGGGAGCCTTTCATCGTCGAAAACGGGGCGGCCCTCTTCTTTCCGGACGACTACCGGGATCTGAGGATCGATTCCGGCTTCCGGCAGCCGCCCTACACCGTAATTCAACTCGGAGCCTCCTACGGCGAAATCCGACGCTTCGTCTACTCCTGCCGGGATCAGTTCAGGATCCGGGGCTTCGGGGATATAAGCCTTTCTCAGATGGCCGAACTCACCGGGCTTGCGCCGGATCAGGCGGTGCTGGCCAAGCAGCGCGAGTTTACGGAACCGTTTCTGCCGGGGAGGGACACCGACATCGCCGCTCTTGAGAAAATCGCGGCCGCACGGGGCTTCAAGATCACCCGCGGGGGCCGTTTTTACCATCTGATCGGCATCCGGCAGGACAAGGGCAGTGCCGTGAAACTCGCCGCCGGGATTTTTTCGAAAAACGCGAATGCCCCTGTGACCACCATCGGCATCGGCGACAGCGCCAACGACATTTCGATGCTGGAGAGTGTGACCATTCCGGTCATCATTCCCCGGACCGACGGCTTGTGCTTGGACCTCGATTTGCCGGGCCTGCGCAAAGCTCCCCACCCCGGCAGCGCCGGCTGGAACGAGGTGGTCGTGGGGCTTCTGAAGCAACTCAGAACGAACGGAGCGTATTGATGGCTGACTTCTGGCAACACGGCCCTGTCACCGTCCTGCAACGGTTGAAAGACAGACCGCTTGAGCACCTCGAAGCCGAGATGCGGAAGATTGCCCGGCGCAGAAAAATCGCCCTGCTGCTGCCGGCGTTGTACTCGGAGTTCGAAACCCCGGCCATGCCGGCCATCGTCTCGGAGCTGAAGCAGGTCGATTACCTGAGCAAGGTGGTGCTGTCGCTGGACCGCGCCACCGCAGATGAATTCCGGCGGGCCAGGGACGTCATGGCGGCGCTGCCCTGCCCCGTGCAGGTGGTCTGGCATGACGGCCCGGGGATGCAGGCGCTCTACCAGGAGCTCAGGGACTCCGACTTCAAGCTGAACTACCCGGGCAAAGGCCAATCGGTATGGATGAGCATGGGCTGCATTCTGGCAGACCGGGAGATCTACGCCCTGGCCACCCATGATTGCGACATCGTCAACTACAGCCGCGAGCTCTTGGCACGCTTGATCTACCCCGTGGTCCACCCGGCCACGGACTTCGAGTTCAGCAAGGGCTACTATGCCCGGGTCACCGACCGACTCTACGGCCGGGTCACGCGACTCTTTTACACGCCGTTGATCCGCACCCTCGAGCACATTCTGGGCCGCACCCCGTTTCTCACCTACCTCGACAACTTCCGTTATGCCCTTTCCGGCGAGTTTGCGGTGATCGCAAGCCTCGCCTTAGGCATGCGGATTTCCCCCACCTGGGGGCTGGAGGTGTCGCTGCTGAGCGAAATCTATCAGCGCGCATCGGTCAACCGGATCTGCCAGGTGGAGATCGCCGAGTATTACGAGCACAAACACCAGGTCTTGAAGAAGGGCCAACCCGAAGAGGGGCTCATCCGCATGGCCTGCGACATCGCCAAGGCGCTCTTCCGGGTCCTCTCCCAGGACGGCGTCGTTCTGAGCAACGCCTTTTTCAGGACCCTGCTCGCGGCCTACATTCAAGAGGCGCGGATCGCGATCGAAAAATACCACGCCCTGTCGCTGATCAACGGCCTGCCCTACGACCGGCACACCGAAATCGAGGCGGTCGAGGCCTTCGTGGATTCGCTGCGCTGCGCCATCGAAGAGTTCGTGGGGGACCCGGTGGGCATTCCGCTCCTGCCGGCCTGGGTTCGAATCGCCGCGGCCATCCCGGATTTCCAGGATCGGCTCAACGAATGCGTCGAGCGCGACAGCCGCTCCTCCTGAGCGCCGGCCGTCCGGACCGACTCCGGTCTCCGGCTCAGTCCGACGCCGCGCCCCAAGCCGATGGGGCTTACGGTTCACCCGTGAAGTCGAAGCTCATACGGATCTGCAGGTTGCGGATGCGGATGAAAATCTCCTTCAGCAGCCGCTGCTCGATCCCCGAGAGATCCTTGGGGTTGACGTGGTTGTCGGGTATGCCGCCCTCATCGACGATGGCGTTGACCTGGCGCACCAGCCGCAGCTGCATCAAAAAGCTGTATCCCTGTTCGATCTCGTTGTAGTCGTTGGGGGCCATCAGGCCTTTCTGCGCCAGGCGCTGCAGCCGCTCGAGCGTGTTGGTCTCCGCCACCCCGTGTTTCAGGGCATAGACCCGGGCATAGTCGACAATGGGCAGCATGGCCCGCTTGATGTCGAGCTTGTTGCGATGCTCCCCCTTGGACTCCACCACGAAATTGCGGAAAAACCCGAGAGGCGGAGCATATAGCAAGGCATTCTGGGTCAGGTGGCGAAAAAAACCCGACCAGCCCACCAGCGCTTCCATCAGATGCTCCCGCAGTTGAACGATCAGCTCATCGTGCCCGTAGCCGATCCGAAAATCGAAAAAAATGCTGGCATAAAGAAGATCCTCGGCCTCGGCGGCGTGGATCCAGTCGGAGAACCGGCGTTTCCAGACGGACAGAGGCTGGCAGAGCCTGGGATTGCTCGCCATGACATCGGCGTTGCAGAACGCGTACCCGCAGCGGTCGAGCATTTCGCAGACAGCCCCCCCCAACCGTAAAAAATAATCGTTCACCTGCGCCGCGGGGCCCGGGTCGATGTCCTCATACACCAGGGCGTTGTCCTGATCGGTCTTCAACGTCTGCTCTTTGCGCCCCTCGCTGCCCAGGATCATGAAAGCAAATCGCGCCGGCGCCGGCCCAAGCTCCTCAAGGGCCAGTTCGACCGCCCGTTTCAGGACCGCGTCCGATATGGCGGTAACGAAGCGGTTGATGTGGCGAGCCGGCGTACCGGCCCGGATCAAGCCCTGAACCATGGCAGGCACCCGGGACCGCTGCCGGGCGATCGCGTTCACATCCGGGACGGTCGCGATCTCGCGCACGATGAACAGCGGCGATTGCCCGCGGGCGGCCATCACGTCCTGGTGCGTCATGACGCCGACGACCTGCTCCTCGGCGTTCGTGACGGCCAAGTGTTTAAGATTCCCCTGCATCATGGCCATCAGGGCTTCTGAAATCAGTGCGTTTTCGGGAATGCAGGTGAGCGGCGAGGACATGATCTCTGCGACCGGCCGCCGGACGTCCAGCCCGCCGGCAACCACCTTGCAACGCAGGTCGTTGTCCGTAACGATGCCGATCGGCGCGCCACCGGTGTCGCTGACGAAAATGCTGCTCACGGAACTTGCGCTCATCCGCTCGGCGGCCTTCTGGATGGACAGGTTCAACGGGCAGGAGACCAGGCGGCGGCTGCAGATGCCGGTCACCGGCTGGTTGAGGAGGGGGATGGTTTCCGCCAGGCCGGGCGTACTTTTCGCGATGATGGCGGCGTAGCTTCGATCCAGCATGCGCCGCCCGAAAGCGTCGGTGAAATATTCGCTGAAGGCCTCGTGCCTCCGGCACAGGTCAAAAAAGACCCCGTGGGGCAGCTTTAAAAAGGTGGTCTCCTCGATGGTTCGCAGGGTTCGAACCGCCAGCATGTCGTTCACCAGCATGGAGATGCCGCCGAACATCTCTCCTTCCCCGATCACGCTGGCAAGAATTTTCACCTGGTGGTCCTCGAAGTAGCGCTCCGCGGCACCCTTCTGGATGATGTACAACCCGTCCACCCGTGTTTCGCCTTGGACAAACATGACCCGGTCCCGGTGATGAAAGACCTTCGAAACCGAAGGGGCCAGCACCCGCAGCTCTTCGGCGGGCAAGAAGGAAAACGGCGGGATTTGGGATAGGAGGTAGATTACCTGCGATGCGGCAATCGCCGCCGCGTAGGACTCATCGCGCATCCGCTGGTTGAAAACCGTGTGGAAATGGTCGCGAAGAAACCGGTGGCGGCCGCAAAGATCCAGAAACACCTTCTTGGGCAAAAGGTAGGCGGCGGCGGTATGAACCACGGTCAGGCTGCGGATGGCAAGCCCGGCATTCATCAAAATGGACATGGCGCCGAAGACATCGCCGGGGCCCAGCACCCCTCGCAGGGTTTTTTCGCCCTCGCTCTCCAAAAAGAGCTCGAGGCTGCCGGAGCGTATGAAATAGACGTGATCCAGGGTCGTGGCCCCCTGCACCGCCAGCACCGTTCCAGCGGCAAATGTCATCAACGTCATGTTGGCCGCGGCCTCCCCCAACGCCTGGGAAGAGAGGCGCCCGAAGGGCTGGGTGTGGGAGAAAAGATCGACAAGATCTCCGGTCATGCCGCTGTCCCTTCACTCGGGGGGCAGAGCCAATTTGACATCCTCTGCCGGTTCAACCTATATAGCCGATATCGGATCGCCGCGTCCACCGGATTCCGGAACCTCACAGCGGGAATCGGCCATGACCCCCGACAGTCTCAGACACCGCAGACTGGCAGGCGCATTTCTTTTCGGCTGGATTTTCTTCAACTACCCGATTCTTTCCCTGTTCAACTTGCCCATTTACTGGGCCGGGGTTCCGCTGCACTTCGCCTACGTCTTCATCATCTGGGCCGCTCTCATCGTTTTGATCTCACTCGCCGTGCACCGGAAACCTCCTGCCGCCGGCACCGGTCGCTGAGGCGCATGCTGACGACCGAAATCATTCTGCTGTTCGCCTTCGGCTACACGGGCATCCTTTTCGCCATCGCCTATTTCGGAGACCGCCGCGCCGCCCAGGCACGCAGCATTATCAGCAACCCTTACATTTACGCCCTCTCGCTGGCGGTGTATTGCACGGCGTGGACATTTTACGGGAGCGTAGGTCGCGCCTCGGCCAGCGGGCTCGGGTTTCTCCCCACCTACATCGGTCCGACCCTGGTCTGTGCGCTGGGATGGGTGGTTCTGCGCAAAATCATCCGCATCAGCAAAACCCATCGCATCACCTCCATCGCCGACTTCATTGCCTCCCGCTACGGCAAAAGCGGAGCGCTGGCCACCGTCGTGACGGTCATCGCCGTCATGGGCATCATCCCCTACATTGCCCTTCAGCTCAAAGCCATCTCCATGAGCTACAACATCATAAACCAGTATCCTCTCATCGTCATGCCGCGCTATTTCGCCGACATCCCCGTATTCCGCGACACGGCGTTCTACGTTGCGCTGCTGCTTGCCCTGTTTGCGATCCTCTTCGGCACGCGCCATCTGGATGCCACCGAGCGCCATGAAGGCCTGGTGGCCGCCATCGCCTTCGAATCGCTGGTCAAGCTGATGGCCTTTCTGGCCGTAGGGCTGTTCGTCTCCTACGGCATCTACCAAGGGTTCGGGGACCTGTTCACCCAAGCCGCGACGGTCCCCCGGCTGCAGGAGCAGTTCATTTTCGAAACCCGGGGTAGTGGATATTTCAGCTGGGGGCTCGATATCGTCCTGTCGATGGTGGTCCTGATTTGTCTGCCGCGCCAGTTCCAGGTGATCGTCGTCGAGAATGTCAACGAGGACCACCTGCAAAAAGCCATCTGGCTCTTCCCCGCGTATCTGCTGGCGATCAACCTTTTCGTGCTGCCCATCGCCTTCGGCGGGGCCATGCAGTTCCCCGCGGGGGTCGATGCGGACACCTTTGTTCTGACTCTGCCCATGGCCCGCCGGCAGGAGGCGCTGTCCCTGCTGGTGTTCATCGGCGGCATGTCCGCCGCCACCGGCATGGTGATCGTGGAAACCGTCGCCCTATCGACCATGATCTGCAACGATCTGGTCATGCCCGTGCTGCTTCGTTTGCCCTTTGCCCGCAGCTCCCGCCGGCAGGATCTCAGCGCGATCGTACTGAACATTCGCCGGTGCAGCATCGCCCTGGTCGTGCTGTCGGCCTACGCTTATTTCCGCTTCGTCGGCGAGGCCTACGCGCTCGTGTCCATCGGGCTCATGTCTTTCGTTGCCGTGGCCCAGTTCGCGCCTGCTATGCTGGGCGGCATATTCTGGAAACAAGGAACTCGCGCCGGAGCCATCAGCGGCCTGGTGGCCGGGTTCACCGCCTGGTTTTACACACTGGTCCTACCCTCCCTGGCTGAGGCCGGATTGATGGACGAGGGCCTGATCACCCGAGGGCCTTGGCATGCCGCCGTTCTGAACCCGCTTCAGCTGTTCGGTCTGCAAGGCCTCGACCCCATCGCCCATGCCGTGTTCTGGAGCCTGCTCCTGAACGCCTCCTTTTACGTGGGCGTTTCTCTCTTCAGCCGCCAAAACGCGCTCGAACTAACCCAGGCGGCCCTGTTCGTGGATGTGTTCACCTACCCTGCGAAGGTGGAGGAGTCTTCTCTGTGGCGGGGGACCGCCTTGGTCACCGACTTGCGCTCCCTGCTGGAGCGGTTTCTCGGAAACCAGCGCACCGAGGAAGCGTTGGGCGCCTTTGCCCGCGAGCGCAGCGTCCGCTGGGGCCCTCTATCCCAGGCGGACCCGGCGCTGGTCACCTATGCCGAAACCCTGCTGGCCGGCGCCATCGGCTCCGCCTCTGCCCGGGTGATGGTGGCCTCGGTCGTCACGGAGGAGCCGCTCGGTCTGGACGAGGTCATGCACATTTTGGACGAGACCCGCCAGGTGATCGCCTACAGCCGCGAACTGGAACAAGCGACGGCCGAACTCAAAAGCGCCAACGAACGGCTGCAGGAGCTCGACCGGCTCAAAAACGAGTTCATCTCCACCGTCACCCACGAGCTGCGCACACCCCTGACGGCGGTGCGATCCATTGCCGAGATCCTCAATGCCAACCCGGACCTGCCCGCGGACCAATACCGACACTTGACGGGCATCATCATCACGGAAAGCGAGCGGCTGACCCGCCTGATCAATCAGGTGCTGGACTTCCAGCGCATGGAAACCGGGCGGATGGCGTGGCAGATGCAACCCTTGGACTTCGGAGACGTCTGCCGTGAGGCCCTGGCCGCTGCACGGCCGCTCATGGCCGAGAAGCGCATCGACCTGACATCCGAAGTGCCGCACGCGGTGCCTCGGGTCCACGGGGACAGGGACCGCCTGGTGCAGGCTGTTTTGAACCTGCTCTCCAACGCCGTCAAGTTCTGCGACACCGCCGGGGGACGGATCGAACTCCGGCTTGCGGTTCAGCCGGATCTCCTTCAGGTGGAAGTGGCCGATAACGGTGTCGGAATCCACCCCGAGGACCTGAAGGTCATTTTCGAAGAATTCCGACAGGCGCGCCACCCCCCTCGGGGGCGTCCGTCCGGCAGCGGCCTGGGCCTGGCCATCACCCGGCGTGTTGTCGAATTTCACGGCGGACGGATCTGGGCCGACAGTCACCCCGGACAGGGGTCCACTTTCGCCTTCACCCTGCCGGTTTTGCATACGCCGCGCCCGACCTGATATCGGCCTCAGTATTTCAGCCGGGCATAGTAGGTTTTCCGCGCGGCTTCGCGCGCCTGCTTGAATGAGCGAATCCCGGCCTCCGCGAGCAGCGGCAGGAGCTTCAAGAAAATCTCCGCCGTGCCGATCGCATCCCCCAGCGCCGTGTGGCGACCCATGATGATGATCCCCAGCCGTTCTGCAATCGATTCGAGGTCATGCCGGTCCTGGGCGGGATGAACCACCGCGGAGAGCAGCATGGTGTCGAGAACGGGGTGTTCGAACCGAATTCCGGTACGCCGTTCCTGGAGCTGGAGCAGGCGCATGTCGAAGGCGGCATTGTGGGCCACCAGGATCGTCCCCTCGGCAAAGCGGTGAAAGAGCTCAAGCACCTGGCGGATGTCGGGCTGCCCCACAAGCATTTCGGGGTGGATGCCGTGGATGCGAATCGACGCCGGGTGAAGGAGGCCATCGGGCCTCACCAGCTGATCGAAGCTTTCCGATTCGAGCAGACGGCTGTTGACGATGCGCACGGCCCCCAGCGCGACCATCTCGTCGCCTTCGCGGATCTTTAGACCTGTGGTTTCGGTGTCGAAAACCGTATAACTGAGCTCCGCCAGCTGCCGGTCGTCCAACTCGGGGGACTGCCCCGGTTGATTGAAGAGGTCAAAATCGTAGTAAACCGGGCGGGCGGTGGCGAGAATGGTCCGACGCCGCGGGAGGGCGATCGGTGCGGGTGGTTCGGCGGCCTTCAGCAGAAATCGCACGGACGCCTGCGAAGTGTTGCCGCAGGGCTGCGGCCACAGTTCAGCCCGGTGTCGGGTCAGGATTTCCTTTAGGGTCGCGTTCAGGGCTTCGTCCGCAACGGCAACCGCCTGCTGCTCCAACCGGCGCAGCAGCTCCAGCCGCAAGGCAGGCCCCACCCACAGGAAGTCCAACCCCAGATGGGTCGCTTTTGTTTCCAGCGCCCACCGAAACGCGCCGGCCCCGAATTCCGACCCGATCCGCTGCAGGACGAAGATCACGGCCAACCCGAGAGAATAGCTGTCCACGCTGACCCAGAGCTGATCAGCCACCGGCTCTCCCGACAGCGCCGGCCCGCCCACCGCATCGCACTTGACCCGCACCGCTTCGAGAAAGTCCTTGAGCCGCATGGCGGAAAGCGAAACGGGAGTATGGATGAATGCGGCGTGTTCCGATCTCAGCCGGTCCATCGTCGCGCCGGCGGAGAGGGACTCACGGTGGATGATGCGATGGAACTCATCCCGCTTGGACGGCGAAAGGTCCGGATACCCCAGGATCACCTCGACGGCGGATCGGATGCTGGCAACGGCACCGCGCACTTGCATGGAGAGAGACTGAAGCAGGGAATCCATGTGGCGATAGGATTCCATCCGGCGCGTGAAATCGGTCAGGATTAAAACGAAGCCGCTTAGTTCACGCAGCGGACTGAGAATCGGGGTCGCAGCCGCCTGGAGCAGACGGTGGTTGCGCGCGGCCATCACAAAGGAGGAGGTGAGGTCCTGCCGGCCGCTGCGCAGCTTTTCGGGGATGTCCTTCAGAGCGTGCGTGACAATGGGTTTGTCGACCACGCTGAAGATGGAGCGGCCTAAACCGAGGAACCCGCCGGTCGGAAGCGAACCCGCAGCGGCTGCCGGTTTCTCCGGATCCTCCAGAAGCTGTCGGGCGCGCTGGTTGTAAAGGGTGATCTGCCCCTCGGCATTGCAGATCACAACCCCCTCGGGCAGATCGGCCAGCACCACGGAGAGGATGCTTTTTTCCTCTTCGATGCGGGAGCGCGCTTCGGCGATCCGTTCTTCGACCGAGCGGTCAAGCCCTTCAAAGCGATCGGCCGCCGCGTTGATGGCCCCCGCCAAACGCACCACATCCCGGCTGCCCTCGACCCGGATGCGGTGTGCCGGATTGACTCGATGAATGATTCCTGTTTCCTCGGTGATCTTGTCGATCGGGAGCACATAGAGCCGGAACACCCAGTCGATGGCGAACCCCAGCCCTGCCAGAAGCAGGACCCCAGCGCCGAAAAGATAGCTGCCATGTCGCCCGATCAGGGCGAGCACCGTCTGCCGGTCGGCATCCGAAAGCTCCTGCCACAGCATGAGAGTGAAGCTGACCACCACGGCCGCAAAGAACAGGGTGCATACCAGGACAAACCACCAGAACACCTTGTTTTGTGTCAACCGCGGCATTCGATCAGTTCTTTGACTTTGGCGACGAGTTCCGCATTGGAGAAGGGCTTGGTGATGTAGGCGTCCGCCCCGAGGTCAAGCCCCTTGGTCACATTGACCTCGCTGCCCAGGGCGGTGACCATTACGATGCGGATGTCCGTCCACTCCGGGTTTTCACGCACCCGCTGGCAGACTTCGAAACCGTCCACGACCGGCAGCATGATGTCGAGCAGAATCAGATCCGGATGGTAAAGCTCTATGGCTTCCATGGCTTCCTCCCCGCTGAAAGCCACGATGGTCTTGTACCCGTTTTGCTCCATCAAAAATTGCAGCGCCACGATGATGCTAGGCTCGTCGTCCACGATAAGAATCTGTTTCGGCATGACGAATCACCACGGCATAGAAATCGGGTTATAGTGCGCCGCACAACCCTGACCCCTGATGGCGCAATGCCGCTCCAACCAGGAGCCTCTATGCCTGCCTAGAACTGGTTTCACAACCTTGGATCACGGTTGCGGGCAAGGCGCAGGCCGATTCGAAAGCGCAGCAACCTCAAAAGGGTGTGAGCACATTCGAGAGGGCTGCAACGCAGCCCCCAGCCGTTAGACAGGGTTATGAAACCAGTTTTAAACATTGACAGGCCTTCCGCACGGAAAAAATAACACGCCTACTTCCGTGAAGCGGCATAGCCGACCGTCGTCAGGGCCGCGGTGATCTCATCCAGAATCGCGGGATCGTCGATGGTGGCCGGCATCTTCCACTCCTTGTTATCGGCGATCTTTTGGATCGTTCCGCGCAGGATCTTGCCAGAGCGGGTCTTGGGCAGACGTTTGACCACCGTGGCGGTCTTGAAGGAGGCCACCGGCCCGATGCGGTCGCGGACCATCCGGACCACCTCCTTGACGATCTCCTCGTGGCTGCGCGTGACCCCTGCTTTCAGCACGATGAACCCGATGGGCACCTGGCCTTTGAGCGCATCCTCCACCCCAAGCACCGCACACTCGGCCACGTCCTTGTGATCGGAGAGGATCTCCTCCATCGCGCCGGTGGAGAGCCGGTGGCCGGCCACGTTGATGATGTCGTCGGTGCGCGACATGACATACACATAGCCTTCCGAATCGATGAACCCGGCGTCGGCCGTCTGGTAGTAACCGGGGTAATCCTTCAGGTAGGAGCGGATGAACCCCTCGTCGTTGTTCCACAGGGTGGGCAAGGTGCCCGGGGGCAGCGGCAGCTTGGAAACCAGCGCGCCGATCTCTCCGGGTTTGACCGGCTGCCGGTCGGGGCCTAAAACCGCCAGGTTCCAGCCCGGTGCGGGTTTGGTCGGCGAGCCCTCCTTGACCGTAAAGTGATGCAGCCCCATGCAATTGGCGGCAATGGCCCAGCCGGTCTCGGTCTGCCACCAGTGGTCGATCACCGGAACCTTCAGACTGTTCTGCGCCCAGCGCAGGGTATCCGGGTCCAGCCGCTCGCCGGCGAGAAAAAGGGTCTTGAAGCAGGAGAGGTCATAATGCTTCATCTTCTCGGCGTTGGGGTCCTCGCGCTTGATCGCCCGGAAAGCCGTCGGGGCTGTGAAGAGGCACTTGACCTTGTGCTGGGAGATCACCCGCCAGAAGGCCCCGGCATCCGGCGTGCCGACCGGCTTGCCTTCATAGAGAATACTGGTGCAGCCTTTGAAGAGCGGGGCGTAGACGATGTAAGAGTGGCCCACCACCCAGCCCACATCTGATGCCGCCCAATAAACATCGCCGGCCTCTGCGTTGTAGATCGCCTTCATGGTGTACTTCAAGGCTACAGCGTGGCCGCCGTTGTCCCGCACCACACCCTTGGGGACACCGGTGGTGCCGGAGGTGTAGAGAATGTAGAGCGGGTCGGTGGCCTTGACCGGCACGCAGTCGTGCGGAGCGGCCTTGGCCGTCGCCTCGTTCCAGTCCAGGTCGCGGCCCGGCGTCATCTCGGCCTTTTGCATCGGCCGCTGAACGATGATGCAGCGCTGCGGCTTGAAGTCGGCCATATCGATGGCACCGTCCAGCAGCGGTTTGTAGGCAATGGCCCGGTTGACCTCGATGCCGCAGGAGGCCGAGACGATCAGTTTGGGTTTGGCGTCGTTGATGCGTACGGCCAACTCCCGGGCCGCGAAGCCTCCGAACACGACCGAGTGCACCGCCCCTAGCCGGGCGCAGGCCAGCATGGCGATGACGGCCTCGGGGATCATCGGCCTGTAGATCACCACCCGGTCACCTTTGGCGACGCCTTCGGCCGCCAGGGCCCCGGCGCAGCGCGCCACCTCGTCACGCAGCTGGGTGAACGTGAACGTCCGGATGGTTTGGGTCACCGGGCTGTCGTAGATCAGGGCCGATTGATGGCCACGGCCGCTGTCCACGTGCAGGTCGACCGCATTGTAGCAGGTGTTGAGCTCGCCGCCGGTGAACCACCGGTAAAACGGTTTGCGGGAATCATCCAGGACCTTGTCCCACTTCCGGGTCCAGTGGCAATCTTCGGCAATTCGGCCCCAGAAACCATTGGGGTCCTGAATCGATTGGAGATGGGCGCCATCATACGGGTTGGCCATGGGAGGTTCTCCTCGGGTTCTTTGAGTTCGAAGGGACAGACACCTGCTCTCGGCGGAGTGGCTTCACGCCACGATGATCGCATCAGGGCACCGCTCCCGCCGTGCCCCCTCCCCCGGCGGGAGGGTGCCGGAGAAGGGGGCCACATCGGCGGATTTCGTGCGACTGCCGGTTTGGCTTCAACGCAGTGGGATTCAGCCCCACAGGCCCCAACCGAAGGTTGCGGTGAACAGGATGCAGAAGGCCACGATGCCGATCATCCAAAGGTCTTCGGGTTTCATCGTCAGATTTCTCCTTTCCTGATTGATGACCGTTATATTTTCAGGTTGCAAAACACCCATGGACCCTGGAGGCCGAGCGGTCACCCGCGGCGGGCATGGAGCATCAGACCTGCAGTCTCGACCCCTCGTACCCTTTTTCGCGTTAAGCTTCCTTGACCACGATCATCTTATCCTTCTCGGCGCGCTCCAGCATGACCTGGGTGCAGGTGGACATCTCGGCCTTGAAGCACAGGGCCCACATCATGATGATCCCGAGAATCCACCATGCGATCTGCCAGGACCACAGGGGCGGAAATCCGGCGAAGGAAAAGGCGTTGTTGCCCCAGATGCAGGCCGGCCCGATGGCAAAGAAATACCAGATCGGCACCACCCACTTCATGGCGTTGCGCCAAGTCCGCCCGGCGGGCGTGGGCGAATCGATGCTGTCCAGGAAAGCGCGGATCTCGTTCTGGCGCTTGATGGTCTCCGCGTCGTCCTTCACGCCGACGCCGCGGCAAAGGTAGGCGACAACGATGGCCGCAAAGACCCCCCAGAAAGCGCTGTGCATGGAGAGCGGGTTGGGCCAAACATAGTAGGTCAGAAAGACGGCGACCATGCCGGCCAGCATCCCCAGATTGGCGCCCACCGCAGGGAAGCGGAAGCCCCAGTGTACGCCCATGAGATAGATGTACTGTACAAATCCGAAGGCCGTGGCCAGCGCCCCCAGGATGACCAGGGCGGCGGTGGAGTTCAACCCGACGATCAAGGCCGCGGCGGTCACGACGGTCGCCAGGATGCGGTTGACCCAGATCTGCTCGGAGTGGCTGGCCTGCTGCTTGCGGATGTAACGCCAGTAGACGTCGCGCAGCAGGATCGAGCCGCCGGTGTTGATGTAAGGGGCCGCCGTGGAGTGAATGGCGGCGATGGCGCCCATGAAGACGATGCCGAGGACGAACGGCGGCAGGTAGGTTTTCATCAGAATCGGCACCACGTCGCTGTCCTTGGTGAATTTCAACACCCCCTGCAGCTCGAGGACCTTGGCGCCCATGCCCTGAAATGCAGTAAAGTAGAACAGGGCGAATCCGACGACGAAGGTGGACATGAAAGTCTGCTGCCAGGCCAGGGGGGCCGGGCTCTTCTGGCCAAAGTTCCACATGGTAAAGGCCGGCGAGGACTGGATGCCCATCAGGGCGAACATGTAGGTCAGACACATCACCGCCGTCCAGGCCACCTCGCCCTTGGCGGCGCCGATCCCCCAGTTGATGACCCGCGGCACGTCCAGAAAGCGCTTGTCCAGGGCGTTCACGTGGTCGGAAAAGGCCTTCCAGCCACCGATGGCCTCGGAGGTGATCACGTAATAGCCCAAAATAATGATGCCGCCGACGAGCAGGATGAACTGCAGCACCCCGACCCAGGCGGAGGCCTTCATACCGCCGGAGCAGACGTAGAACCAGCAGATGAAGGCCATGAAGATGGCGCCGAAGATCACCGGCACGCCGGCCACCCAATGGAACAGGGCGGCCGAGGCCATCAGCTGGACGGCCGTGTAGAACATCGAATAGAGAAACGCCGTCAACACCGTCAGCCAGCGGGCGGCCTCCGAGTTGAAGTAGTAGGCATACATGTCTCCCGGGGTGATGAATCCGTAGCGCTTGCCGAGCAGCCAGTTGCGCTTTGCGAAGAAGGCCCCCGTGATAGGGATGGTGAGCACGTAGAAGGAGGCGAAAGCATAGGCCAGGCCGTCGCGCCAGATCAGGCCCGGGTGCCCGATGAAGGTCCACCCGGAAAAGGAGGCGGCGGTCGCGGCCATCAGAAATGCGATGAAAGGGATCGAACGGCCGCCGATGGCGTAACCGGACGACGTCTTTTCGGTGACATAGCCCTTGATGCCCCAATAGAAGGCGTAAACGATATACAAGCCCAGCATGATGTATACCCAGGTTACCCCGCTCATAGTGATCCCTCCCGTAATCGGTTGGTGTGCCAACCGCCTGAAACGTTGTGGGGGAAAAACGCGGTCCCTCGTGGCCTCGAATGGTAGTTCATCACCTCCTTTCCGAATTCCCTGCTGGATCCCCGTTCGTCGGCCAGCACGCTACCCGGCCATTTTGCGGATATCATCGACGATGTCAGGGTTGGCAAGGGTCGTGACGTCGCCCACGTCCTTATTGTTGGAGATGGCGGCCAACACCCGCCGCATGATCTTTCCCGAGCGGGTCTTGGGCATGTCCTTGACGATCCATACTTTGCGCGGCTTGGCGATCTTGCCGATCTCGCGCGAGATGGTATCGGAAATCTTCCTTTCCAGCTCAGGGCTCGGCGCGAAACCCGGTTTGAGCGCGACATACAAATCCGGCTCACGGCCCTTGATTTCATGGGCCACCGGCACGACCGCAGCCTCGGCCACCTCTTCCACCACCAGGGCCGCCGACTCGATCTCTTTGGTGCCGAGGCGGTGGCCGGAGACGTTGATGACGTCGTCCACCCGGCCCAGGATGCGGAAGTAACCGTCGGAGGCTTCCATAGCGGCATCGCCGGTCATATAAGGCCAGTCGCGCCACTCCTTGCTCTTGGGGTTCTTACAGTAGCGCTCGTAATACGTGCGCACGAAACGGTCGCGGTCGCCCCAGATGGTCTGAAACCCGCCCGGCCAGGGGTTTTGGATGCAGATGTTGCCGGCGCGGTTGGCACCCGGCGGGATCACATTGCCGGCCTCATCGTAAATGATGGGATGAATGCCGGGCATGCCCGGCCCGGCACTGCCGGGCTTCATGGGCTTGATGGCCGGGATGGTGCTGCACAGGAAGCCGCCGGTCTCTGTCTGCCACCAAGTGTCCACGATGGCTGCCTCGCCCTTGCCGACGACGTTGTAGTACCAGCGCCAGACCTCTGGCTCGATGGGCTCGCCCACGGTGGTCATGTGTTTAAAGTGGTAAGTGTATTTGGCCGGCTCGTCCGGGCCGAGCTTGCGCAGAGCGCGGATGGCGGTGGGGGCGGTATGGAAGATGTTCACGTGCAGGTCCTGGGCGATGCGCCAGGCCCGGCCGGCGTCCGGGAAGGTCGGCACGCCCTCGTAGACCACCGTAGAAGCGCAGATGGCAAGCGGTCCATACACAATGTAGGAGTGTCCGGTGATCCAGCCGATGTCGGCCATGCACCAATAGACGTCCTCGGGATGGATGTCCTGCACGTACTTGGAGGTGCCAGCGACATAGGCCAGATACCCTCCCGTGCCGTGCTGGCAGCCCTTGGGCTTGCCGGTGGTGCCGCTGGTGTACATGAGAAAAAGCGGCGCCTCGGCCGGCATCTTTTCCGGCTCTACCCGCGCCCCGTAAAAATCCTTGAGGAGCTCGTTGGCAAAATGGTCGCGGCCTTTGACCATCGGGGTGGGACTCGAGGTCTTGCCGGGGTAGCGCTGCCAGACCAGCACCGTGTCCACCTTCTGCCCGTCCTTAGCCGCCAGCTCGCAGGCGATGTCCGCATTCTGCTTGTGGTCGCCCAGCGTGCCGCTGCGCCAATAAGCATCCATGGTGATCAGCACGCGGCTTTGAGAGTCGACGATGCGGTCGGCGCAGGCCCGCCCCGAAAACCCGCCGAAGACCTGGGAGTGAATCACCCCCAGCCGGGCGCAGGCCAACATGGTGATCGGCAGCTCCGGCACCATGGGCATGTGGAGCGTGACGCGGTCGCCCTTCTTCAACTTGGCAAAGTCGCGCAGCAGCGCCGCAAACTCGTTCACCCGCACGTAGAGCTCGCGGTAGGTGATGTGCTCGTATTTTTCCTCAACGGGCTCGGGCGCAAAATGGATGGCGGTTTTGTTCTTGTTCTTCGCCAGGTGCCGGTCGATGCAGTTATAGGAGGCATTGATCCGGCCGCCCACGAACCACTTCCAGCAGGGGGCGTCGCTGGTGTCGAGCGTGGTGTGCCAGTACTCGTACCAGTCAAGCAGATCGGCATATTCCTTGAAGCAGTTGGGGAAGTTCTCCAGGCTGAACCGCTTGTAGACGGACGCATCGGTCATGTTGGCCTGGGCGACAAACTCCGTGGTGGGGTGGATCAAGTTCTCCTCGCCCCAATGCACCGCGATTTCAGCTTCAGATCCTCCGGCGAACTCTTTTTCTGCCATGCCTGACCTCCTTTATTTTCTGGTGGTGAGTCCGTTGTGATAGGGGACAGGATCGAAGGAGCGTTGACCCCGAAGTTCGGCAATTCCCCGCGCAAAAATCTCAAATGCCACATCCAACGTCGGTTTCAGAAAGCTCTTGTGCGGATCCAGTGAACGTTTGCTCTCTTCCCAGAGAACCAGACCGGAAAAAAGCGCCCACAGAACGAGGGCCAGCGTTGCAGGGCTTGCCGGATGAAACGGCCTGTCCTCGAGCCCTTCCCTAAAAAGTTGGGAGATGATCTCGAAGGATTGATTGAGGAGGTCGATGATGTTCCTTTGGAGGTCTTGCGTTATGTTGGCCAGGGTCTCGCTTGCCTGCAGGTTGGAAAGGGTGAGGAACATGTGAGGGTCGATCTCATAGACGTCCAAGAGGGCTTTCTTGACAACCTCCAGGCTCTGATCGAAACTCAGGTTTCGGCTCTCCTTGGCGCGCCATAAACTTACGTTCAAATGCTTGAGAACCCGGATCGAAAGGGCGGCTAACAACTCGTCCTTGTTGTTGAAGTAGGTATAGAGAGTCCCAACACTCAGCTCTGCTTCGCGCGCGATGTCCGCAATCTTGGCCCGTGCGAACCCCTTCGAAATGCAGACACGCTTGGCAGCCGACAGAATCTGCTGGCGCCTTCTTTCCCGCTCTCTGTTTTGCCTTAGATATAGTTGCATATAAATAATGAATTATGTTTAAGACCTGGCTCTATTACATTTATTTGTAATCATTTGTCAATAGAAAAATATTCATTTTGTAGTTTTATTTGTAAAATATTATTTATCCTTGATTATGCTATGTTTTTTGCTGTATGGTCCAAATATTGTAATCGGCGGCATTGGATCGCCGCTGTGCACCGGGGGGCGATGATGGAGACGGTTTGGAATTTCTGGAGAAGCGTTCCGACGGGTTCAAAACTTGCCATCGCCACCTTAATCGGCGGCTGGATCCTGCACGTTGTGGTGTACTTTCATTTTTTCCCCGCCGATCTCTCCGACCGCACCTTCTTTCTGCAATTGGTTGTGGGAGTCGGCATCTGCTACGGGGTGGCGACCGGCCGAAGATGGGCCCGCATGCTGTGTGTGTTTTTCAACATCGGTATCGTTGCACTGTATGCCTTGTACAGCATGGCCCTGGTCCAAAGCGAAGAATGGGGGTGGGCTGGGCTCACGGCCCTGATCGCAGGGATGTTTTCCGTCTCGACGGTGTTTTTGCTGACGCGTGACAGCGCGCGGTTTTTCAACCCGCAGTCGCCCTTGAGTGTGAACGGGCGGCAATATCGCCGCAATGGACATGAACGCGGTGCGGACGATACGAACATCCGCTGAGAGAACAACCTGCGGCGAAACACCTTTCGACAAGGAAGAAACGGCAGGTGAGATAATGGAGGCCCGGGAGATCAGTTGCACATGCGGCCGCAAGATGACGCTTTCCACCCCTAAATTGCGCTGCGAACACTGCGGCCGAAATATTTTCTACGACGAAACAGAACGGCGGCGCCACCGAAACAGCGTCGCCGTTACAACCATACTCATGCTCTCGGCCTTCGGGTTGGTCGCTTACCTCTTTATTGAAATGGTCGCGGTCCCGTTCTTCCCGCGTTGAAAGAAGCACCCAGCAGGCGCCACCGTCCCCGCTCTTCGGTTCATCAGCCCCGCGACATCAGGCAGTACATCTTCAGGTCTTCCGGCGTAACGGCGGTCGCCGCACGCACGCGCCACGCCGATAACCGTTTCGCAATGCCTAAGGCTCATGGCTTGTATTTTCGGATGGCTTTTTCGAATCCGGTCATGGCACTGCGGATGACCCTGTCCTCCACGCAGAAGGCGATGCGAAAGTGGCCGGGGGCCCGGAAGCCGCTGCCGGGGACCACCAGCACGCGCTCGGCTTTCAGCGCATGCACGAACTCCACATCATCGGGGATGGGCGAGCGGGGAAACAGGTAGAAGGTTCCGGCCGGCTTGACGAACTCATAGCCCAAGAGGCTCAACCCCGCGCAGAGCAGGTCGCGCTTTCTCTGGTAGGCGCCGATATCGGCGCGCTCGCCCTGCAGCCGGGCCACCACGCGCTGCATCAGGGCCGGGGCGTTGACGAAGCCCAGAATGCGATTGGCGAGCGCCATGCCGGCGACCAGGGGCTTGCGATGGGTCGCGCGCGGGTTCACGGCCACAAAACCGATCCGCTCCCCGGGAATGGAAATGTCCTTTGAATAGGAGGTGGCCACCAGGCTTTCCGCGTAGGCTGAAAACAGGCTCGGCACGACGATGCCGTCGAACACCACCTTGCGGTAGGGTTCGTCCGAGATCAGGTAAATGGTGCGGTTGAAATCACGGCTCTTGCGGGCAAGGCACTCCCCCAGGCCCGCGAGGCTCTCTGCGGAGTAAACCGCGCCGGTGGGGTTGTGGGGCGAGTTGATCAGGACGACCTTTGTTTTCGGCGTCAGGGCGGCGGCGATGGCGTCAAGGTCGAGTTGAAAATCCGGCCGGCTGGGAGCGGTTTTCAGCACGCCCCCGTGATTGTCCGCATAGAAGCCGTACTCCACGAAACACGGCACCGGCGTCAGCACTTCGTCGCCGGGGTCGAGCAGCGCCTTGAGGGCGATGTTCAACGCCCCGGCGGCCCCGCAGGTCATGATGACATCGGTGGCCTCAACCGGCACCCCCTGTTCGGCCGCGAGATATCCGGCCACCGCCCCGCAGACGTCAGGGTAACCCGTGTTCGGCATGTAGGCGTGGGCATCGGGGCTTTCATGGTCGATGAGGTCCCGCAGCACCGCCGTGAAACGCGCCGGGGGCGGCAGGTTGGGGTTTCCCAGGCTGAAGTCGAACACGTTTTCGGCGCCGTATTTCTTTTTCAGTTCGCTGCCCTCTTCGAACATGCGCCGGATCCAGGAAGAACCGGCGATGACAGTCTCGATTCGCTTGGCAATGCTCATGGCCAAAACCCCCCGCCCGGATTGAAGTGGAACTCTTTCATAGCATCCCCGCGGGTCGCTATCAATTCAAAAAACCTATCGGTGGGCCTATCCCGCTGGGAGTGAGGCCCCCATCGGCTGCAGATAAATTCCCCCGGGCTCCGACAACGCCCCTGCAACCCCTAAGATATCCCCTGCTGGGAGCGGCTTCCAGCCGCGATCCGATCGCGGTCCCGCCACGGCGGGGACTCCCGTTGGAAGACGACGCGCTGGATGCCGGGGGCTGGGTTATGCCTTCAGGCCGGCAAAGCGCAGCACGCGCTTCACGTAGTGGCGGGTCTCTGCATACGGCACCTGCCCCTCGTATTTCTCCACCGCCCCGGGACCGGCATTGTAGGCCGAAAGGGCAAGTTTTAGATCGCCGTCGAATCGATCCAGCATCTGGCGCAGGTAGCGCGCACCGCCGTCGATGTTCTGGCGGACGTCGAAGGGGTCGGTAACGCCCAGATCCCTGGCCGTCTGCGGCATCAACTGCATCAACCCCTGCGCCCCGGCCGACGACACGGCATCCGGCCGAAATGCGGATTCCGCCCGAATCACGCTGCGGATGAGATCGGCTGACAGGTTGTGCTTTGAGGCCGCCTGCCGGATGGCCTGCTCGATGGCGTCGCTGCCGGACACCAACGGCCGACCCCCCTGCGCCTCCGGGCGCGCGCTGCGGCCGGCCGCAGGCAAC
>JBGSTS010000018.1:0-38809 GCA_041736435.1 Desulfobacterales bacterium
CCCGGTGCCGACCCCCCCGCCGGCCCGGCCGGGATCCCCCCCACGGATGCCGGGAGAGGGCGGCCGCATACCGGATGAAGGGGCAGCCACGGGCCGATCGGAAGCGGTCAATTCGCCGGTTTCGAAGCGTGCAATCGCCTCGCGTGCCGTCCCCGAGCATCCAGAAACGATAGCGATTCCGGCCGCCTTCAGGGCCGTTTGCGCATTGGGGCCGCAGCTGCCGGTCAACACGTGGCTGATGGCCCGTCCGGCCAGTAGCTCGGCCGCCTGGATGCCTGCACCTCCCGGCGCAGCGCGGCTGGTGTTTTCGAGCGACTCCACACTGAGTGTCTCCGTGTCGACCACCAGTATAAAAGGGCACCGTCCAAACCGCGGGTCGATCCGCGCATCCAGGGAAGGTCCTTCAGCGCTGATAGCCACTTTCATATTCATCCTCCTTTGCCGGGTGCTGCGCGCGCTTGGATTTTGAACGCGGGCGGGCCCTTGTTTTTTTTCGGTTTCCGGATTGGGGTTCGAACGCGGGTTGGACACGGTTTGCCCCGGGCATTTGAAAGCAGGCATCCGAGAGCTTTCCGGCCAAAAAGGCCTCCACGAGAGTGTCGAGATCTCCGCAGATGAACCCCTTCACCCGGATCCCGGCTCCGATCAACGCGCTCTCCAGCGTCCGGGAAACCGCACCGCAGAGGACCACATCGGCGCCCAGCCCGGCCAATTCCTGCGCGCGTCGAACCGGGTCGTGGCTTGCCAGCCTGAAGTTGTCCCGTCGCCGCTCATGCCCGCGTTCGATGTCAATGACCACGATGGAGTCGGAGGCGTCAAACACCGGCGACACACGGCCCTGCCAGTGGGGAATCGCGATCTTCATCGTCAGTGTTCTTCAGCAAGCATCATGCCAAGCCTCTTATCGGTTGAATCCTATAATTCCCCGGCACTTAGACATGGGGCCACCTAAATTGAGGTTGACAGTTGAATTGCAGGATGCAATACTCCCTTCAATCGTTTTTGGCATTTAGCACGAATATTACTGTTTTCCTTATGGGGGCAGGATGGGTGACGAACCGGAACTCAAGCAACAGGACGTGATCCTCGATTCGATCAACGAGGGCGTCTTCACAGTGGATCTTCGATGGCGCATTACCGCCTTTAACCGTGCGGCTGAAAAGATTACCGGGGTCAAGCGCCAGGATGCCATCGGCAAAGCCTGCTGCGATGTGTTTCACGCCAACATCTGTGAAAAAGAGTGCGCGCTGAGGAGAACGTTTGAAAACGGCAAACCGGTCGTGAACGCCACGGCCCACATCATCACCCATCAGGGACGGCGCGTGCCCATCCGCATCTCCACCGCCATCCTGAAAGATGACAGCCGCCGGGTGATCGGCGGCGTGGAGACGTTTCAGGACCTCAGTCAGGTCGAGCAGCTCCAAAAGCAGCTCCAGGGCCGCTTCACCTTTGAGGACATCGTCGGCCGCAGCCCGGCCATGATGCGCCTTTTCGAATTGCTGCCGCAGATTTCGGCCAGCAGCAGCAGCGTACTGATCGAAGGCCCGAGCGGGACCGGCAAGGAGTTGTTTGCGCGCGCCATCCACAATCTTTCCCCGCGCCGTAAAAAGCCGTTTGTCGCCGTCAACTGCGCCGCGCTTCCGGACACGCTGTTGGAAAGCGAACTGTTCGGGTACAAGGCCGGCGCGTTTACCGATGCCCGGCGCGACAAGGCCGGCCGCTTCGCCCTGGCCGAAGGCGGCACGATATTTCTGGATGAGATCGGAGACATTTCGCCTGCGCTTCAGGTGCGCCTGCTCAGAGTCCTTCAGGAGCGGCTCGTGGAACCGCTGGGGTCGGTGCGGCCGATTCCCGTGGATGTGCGCGTGGTGGCGGCCACCAACAAGGAACTTGCCAAGCTCGTGCGCGACGGCAAATTCCGCGACGACCTTTACTACCGTATTCGCGTCATCCACCTTCATCTACCGGACCTGCGGCAGCGGCGTGAGGACATCCCTTTGCTGGTCGATCACCTGGTGGCGAAGTTCAACCGCCTGCAGGGCAAAGACATTGCAGGCGTGTCGGTCGAGGCCATGGCCCGCCTGATGGATCACGATTTCCCGGGAAACGTCCGGGAGCTGGAGAACATCGTCGAGCAGGCGTTTGTGCTCTGCCGGGGAAGCATCATCGAACTGCACCACTTGCCGCCCGAGCTGCGTCCGGTAGCCGCCGGACGGACGGACGCCGTCAGCCCGATGAGCCTGCAAGCCATGGAAAAGCTTATGATCACCGAGATTTTGCGGCGCTACCAGGGCGACCGGCGGCGGGCCTCGCGGGACCTGGGGATCAACCCCAGTACCTTGTATCGAAAGATCAAGAGCCTGGGCATCGATGTGCCTGAAAGCGACGGCCGCCGCCGAAAAAAATAGTATTGCGGCTTGCAATGTTATGCGGGTCTACCCGTTGCTCCCGTCACTGCACCTCCCTCCTCCCTTCAATGCAACAATCTAAGATCGTTATGCATATTTTTTTAAATCGAACCCAACCCAGTCATGGCATGCGCCTTGCTTTTGATCCGGCGTGGATTGTTTAAATTCGAGCTGGCCGGGAGGGGCTGATGAACGTATTTTCTGCTTTCGACGACGACGCCCTGGAACGGCAAGAGACTGTTTTCCCGGGGTTGCGAACGATGGCATTGGGTGAGGTCAAATGGTGTCGATCGCTGGGTGTCGGTTGCTCACCGCGCTTCAGCATCGGCATTCGCTATTACCCGTACTATTGACCCTAACTCCAAATTCGACAGGAGGATGTCCCATGGCGGAAGTCAAGCAAGCCGTTGATTCCAAAGCCCCGAAATTGGCGGATCCCGAAGCCGCGACCATCGATGCAGCAACCCAGCAGATGATTCGAAGGTCGCACGAACTCGGAATTGAGACCGCGTTTGACCGGGCCGTGACGCTCAAGCCCTGCAACATCGGCACCCAGGGCACATGCTGCAAAAACTGCGGTATGGGGCCCTGTCGACTGCCGCTGACGAAATCCGGGGCGGAGGGGGAGGACACGCGCAAGGGTATTTGCGGCGCTACGCCGAACACCATCGCCGCGCGGAATTTTATCCGCATGATCGCCGGTGGGGCCGCAGCGCACTCGGACCACGGTCGGGCGGTCGCCGAGGTTTTCCGGACGGCAGCCCGCAAGGAGACCGATGCCTACCGGATCAAGGACACCCGCAAGCTGCTCGATGTGGCCCGGTGGTTGAACGTGGACACCACGGTGGAGGTCGATGGCCAGACCATGAGCCGTGATGTCGATGAGATTGCGGTCGATGTCGCCGAAGCGGCGATGAACGAATGGGGCAAGCCGGAAGGGGAGGTGTTGTTTGCCAAACGCGCCCCCGCGCCGCGCTACGAGATTTGGAAAAAAATGGGCGTTGTGCCCCGCAACATCGACCGCGAGATCGTCGAGATCATGCACCGCACCCATATCGGCGTGGACCAGGACTATCGCAACCTGATGAAACAAGGCACCCGGGCGGCCATTGCCGACGGCTGGGGCGGGTCGATGTTGGCCACCGAACTTCAGGACATCCTCTTCGGCACGCCCGCCCCGCTCACGTCCGAAGCCAACCTCGGCGTGCTCAAGGAGGACATGGTCAACCTGGTCATCCACGGCCACGAACCGGTGCTCTCGGAGATGATCGTCGCCGCGGCCAACACCCCGGAGATGCAGGCCTACGCGCGCACCCAGGGCGCCAAGGGCATTCAGTTGTCCGGGATCTGCTGCACGGCCAACGAAATATTGCAGCGCCACGGAGTGCCGCTGTGCGGGACGTTCCTGCAGCAGGAACTGGCGATCATCACCGGCGCCTGCGATGCGATGGTGGTCGACATCCAGTGCATATTCCAGAACCTGGCCAACGTGGCCAAGTGCTTCCACACCAAGCTGATCACCACCCATCCCATCGCACGGATGGAACAGGAAAACGTGATCCACATCGAGTTTGACGAGCACTATGCCATCGACGATGCCAAGCGCATCGTGAAGTTGGCGATCGATAATTTCAAAAACCGCAAGGTCGAGGTGATGATCCCGCGCCAGAAAGCCCCGATGGTGGCCGGTTTCGGCGTGGAGGCCATCGAGTACCACCTGGGCGGATCGTTCCGCGGCTCCTACTTCCCCTTGAACGACAACATCATCAACGGCCGCATCCGGGGCATCGGCGGCGTGGTGGGCTGCAACAATGTTCGAACCCGGCACAATGAAGGCCACATCCAAGTGGTCAAGGAGCTGATCAAAAACGACGTGATCGTGTTGACCACCGGGTGCAACGCAATCGCCTGCGCCATGGAGGGGTTGCTCACGCCGGAGTCGGCCAAGGTGTTCTGCGGGCCGGGGTTGGCCGAGGTGTGCGAAACCGTCGGGATTCCGCCGGTGCTGCATCTGGGCTCCTGTGTCGACAACAGCCGGATCCTGTTGGCAGCTACCGAGGTGGTCAAGGCCGGTGGGTTGGGCAACGACATCAGTGACCTACCGGCCGCCGGGAGCGCGCCGGAATGGATGAGCGAAAAGGCCATCAGCATCGGCCATTATTTCGTCGCCTCAGGCGTCTACACCGTTTTCGGCGTCACGCTGCCGGTGTCTGGTGCTCCCGTCTTCCAGAAGTATTTGTTCGAGGAGTTCGAGAAGATGTACGGCGGAATGTGGGACCTGGAGGTGGACCCGACCCTGCACGCCCGCAAGATGATCGCCCACATCGACAAGAAGCGCAAGGCGCTCGGCATCGATCGGGCCCGGGCGCGCATCATGGTGGACATGGCGTCGCGGCGTGCGCTGGAAAGCGCTTGAGCATTCCCGCTGCACAAGAACGAAAGCAATTGACCCGCCGGCGTGACACGACTCTGTCAGGCACGGCGGGGGTGTTTCAAAGTTTCCGGTGCGCCGGGCAACGCCGATTTTAAAGGAGGAGCAACGATGGAGGAAAAGGTAATTCGCATCAGCGGGCAAAAACAATCAACCTTTATAGACCAGGTCAAGGAACTCCTGCCGGAGGGGGGCAATCTGAATCTTTGCCTGACCTGCGGAGCGTGTTCCTCCGGATGCCCCGCGACCGGGCTCGAAGGGATGGACCCGCGCAAGTTTTTGCGGATGGCCGCGCTCGGGCTGGACGATGAAATTCTCAAGTCGGACTGGGTGTGGATGTGCACCATGTGCCAGCGCTGCATTTATGTCTGCCCCATGAAAATCGACATCCCGCGGCTCATCTACAACGCCCGGGCCAGCTGGCCTCGGGAAAATCGGCCCAAGGGCATCCTGGGCTCCTGCGATATGGCGCTGCGCAACGAGAGCTGCAGCGCCATGGGGGCCTCGCCCGAAGACTTCCGGTTTGTCGTGGAGGATGTGCTCGAGGAGTACCGGGAGGAGCAGCCGGAGTTTGCCGAGATGCAGGCGCCGGTCGACAAAGTGGGGGCCGAGTTTTTTCTGAACCAGAATTCGAGGGAGCCGGTGACCGAACCGGATGAAATGGTGCCCTTGTGGAAAATACTGCACCTCGCCGGGGCCGACTGGACCTATGGGTCCAAGGGGTGGGGCGGCGAAAACTACTGCATGTTCCTGGCGGACAACGATGCGTGGAAGCACACCACCGGGACCTCCGCCAAGCAGGCGGACGATTTGGGGTGCAAGGTCTTTCTCAACACCGAGTGAGGTCACGTGACCTTCTCAGTCCTGGAGGGACTGAAAAAGTTCAACATCGAGCACAACTTCGTGGTCAAGAACATCTACGAGTACTATGCCAAGTGGATCCGGGAAGGCAAACTCAAGGTCAACTCCGACTGGAACAAGGAGCTGAAGATCAAGTTCACCGTCCAGGACCCGTGCCAGATCGTGAGGAAGAGCTACGGAGACCCGATCGCCGAGGACCTGCGCTATGTCGTCAAGGCGGTGGTGGGCGAAGAGAATTTCATCGACATGCAGCCGAACCGCTCCAACAATTACTGCTGCGGCGGCGGGGGAGGCTTTCTGCAGTCCGGATACAAGGAGCAGCGCCTGGCCTACGGAAAGCTGAAGGACGAACAGATCAAGGCCACCGGGGCGGATTATTGCATCGCGGGCTGCCACAATTGCCACGCCCAGATTCATGAACTGAGCGAGCACTACGGCGGCGGATACCCCGTTGTGCATCTGTGGACGCTGATTTGCCTCTCGCTGGGGGTCCTCGGGCCCAACGAACGCACCTATCTGGGAGATGATCTGCGCGAGGTCAACGTCTTTCACCCGGAGACCGCCAAGTGATGTCAGCCTTGGTCGGACTATCCCACCGGCCGCTCTGAGAGAACCCCGGCGCGCTATGTGCCGGGGTTCAGTCTTCGTCCGAATGCAGCTCGCCCTCGGGGATGGGCTCACCCGGCCGCCAGGTTTCGAACTGGCCGGGGGTAACCGAAACGCCGGCCGCAACATTAACCTCCGTCCAGACAACGCGCATGTTGCATTGCTCGCAGTGTTGCCCGTGGGTTTTCCAGTGCTCGGCCAAAACACGTTCGGCATCGGTTCGCGTGGAATGAACGGAGACGACCCGCTTCAGCGGGTGATCCAAATCGTGGTCGTCGAAAATGAGAGCATACATGGTCAATCCTCTTTGCCCCGCCCGGGGCGTTCAGCTATAGTGGCAATGTGAGAACCGCTTTCACCACCAACGGGAACAGCATTGAAGAGAGCATCGAGTTTCAAGCTCAAATGTCCCGCCTGCGCCACCCACATGGAGCGCAGATACGACTAAATCAGCGCACCCGCTGCGCCCCTGGCCCCAGTGCGACGGGGCAGCCGAACCCATCCGCACGGCGCTCACGGTGTCTCTTACCCCCCCCGTTTGGGTTCAGGATTGCCCTCGCCCCTATCGGACGCTCACCGGCACCCCCTCGTAAGGCGTTCGCTTCGTTGATTTGCGCTGTTTCGGGTCCCGCATCGTTTTGAGGATCTCGATGCTGCTCTTGTAGCCTTTGGCCAGCCGCGCCATGTCCAACGCCATCCCCGCCATCTGGGCCACGGCCTGAACGAGATTGACGTCGTCCAGCGTGAACTCCCAGGGTTCGGCCGTGTAGACCCGGAGCGACCCGATCACCTGACCGTGGATGGCAACGGGAACCGACAGGATGGAGGCGATGCCCTCCTTTTTTGCCTCCTTGGGGTACTGGATGCGCGGGTCGTCGCCGACGTCGTAGATGGCGACCGGCCCCGTCTCGAGCGATGCCGCAATGGACTTGAGGGCGCTGAGCGGCCCCTTGGCAAGATAATCCCGGCTGAGGCCGTTTGCGGAGGCAAGCTCCAATTCATGATTTTTGCGGTTGACCAGAAACAGGGCGGCGCCCTTGGCCTTGAGCGCGGTTTTGACCGCTTCCACGGTGGTCACCACCACATCCTCGGGGTCTTTGCTCATCGAGATGGCCTCGGTCACCTTGAGCAGGGTTTCATAGTGAATTCTGTGCGTCTCCATGGCATCCTCCTTGCGAGTTTGGGTGAGGAGCAAGCCGGCTGCGCGCGCCGGATCAACGCCGGTGTTTTCCCCTCGAAATGCTCTGATGAAACTACCGGGCGGGTCGATTCCCGCGCACTGAAAGGTAGCGCAACTCGTTGTTTCGCGCCGCTTGAACTCAAGGGGCGGTGGTTTCGGCCCGGTATTCGGAACGGATGCTTGCGTGGAATCGATGCGAGGTGGAGGACCAAAACCCGATCCGCTCAATGACTCAGCCTGGGCGCGCTCCTTGTGCTTTATTGTCGCTCAACACCGAGAACTCTGACCCACCGCAACGAGGCGTGGTGGGGCACCTAAGTGCATGTCCAACAGCACAAACCTATAACAGCAATTTTAGCAATCGTCATGCCAGCCCGGGCGGAAGAACTCAACCAACTGGAAAAGTTTAATTTATGCTGTTTTTGACCGGAGTGGTTCTGAGTGGAATTGTTGCATTGTGCATCTGCAACTCAAAAATTCAGCTGCAAAATGCCCGATTTGGCGCCTCTGCGGGTCTTTCGCAAAGCGTCTCCTCCGGGGACGTCGCTGGCGGGGCATTGTTACCCAGCAGTTCGCCTTCGGTATGCCGTGCTACTTGAGCGCGCAGTGAGTCGTCTCACGGCATCAGGGGCAAATCGACCGAAAAAATGCTTCCGCGTCCCACCTCGCTTTCAACCCGCACGCGCCCATGGTGAGCCGCAACGATGCTCTTCACGATTGCAAGCCCCAGACCCGTGCCGATGATGAAACGGGTCTTTTCATTTTTGACGCGGTAGAACCGGTTGAAAATCCGTTTCAAATCCTCGGGAGGAATTCCAAACCCGGTGTCGCTCACGCGGATGCAGGCGTAGCCGTTCTTCTCCTCGGCGGCAAGCGTGACCTTCCCGGTCTCGGGGGTGTACTTGATGGCGTTTGTCAACAGGTTCGCAACGACTTCACGGAGGTGGTAGGGGTTGGCCATGACGTAAAGCCCCGCAGCGATCGGGCCGGCCTGGATCTCGATTTTTTTCTGCGCCGCCTGATCCTGGTGGAAGGCCAGCTGCTGGTGCAGCAGTTCCGTGAGATTCAACCGTTCCCGCTCCTGGGTGATCAGCCCGGATTCGATCTTGGACAAGTCGAGCAGTTCGGTGGCCATTTCGGCCAGCGCGTTCACCTTCTGGGCGCACCGCCCCAGAATTTCCTTTTGCGCATCGGAGAGTTCCCCTGCCAGGCCGTCCATGAGGACATGAATCTGCGCCAGCACCGTGTTCATGGGGCTGCGGATTTCGTGGGAAACCATGGAGACAAAGTCCGACTTCATCTGGTCTATTTTTTTCAGTGCCGTGATATCCTGCAGCACCATGACGGCCCCCAGGGTCCTATTCATCCGGTCCCGGAAGGGCACACAGCGCACACCGATGGCCGCTCCGTCTCCGCTGTTGGCGTCGAGACGATTCAGCTCTTCTCGTATTTCCCTGAATTCAGTAGCCGGCATGCCCAGGGCCTGTTCGAGTCCGCCGATGAGGAGTGGATCACTCACGACCTCGGACAGGTGCCGACCGATGACCGCAGGTCCTTCGTATCCCGTAAGCTTCAGAGCCGCCGGGTTGGCCAGCACGATTTTCTTCCGGTTGTCGACGGCGAGCACGCCGTCGCTCAGGTGGTTGATCAGAACACGCATGCGGGATGTTTCGGTGGCGATGTCCTGCAGGGTGCGGATGAATTCGACCGCCTTGTGCACCACCCGGCGCAGGTCTTCGGGGGCAAACGGCTTGGGGATGAAATCGAACGCCCCCTTTTTCATGGCATCGATAGAGTATTCCAGGGTGGCGTACCCCGTGATGACGATGACCAACGTGTCCGGGTGCTGCGCCCGAATTTGAACCAGGGCCTCCAGGCCCGACACGCCGGGCATCATCAAATCCAACAGGATGATGTCGTAGTGCTCTCGCGCGAGGAGCGCCAGTCCCTCCTCCGCCGTTTCGGCGGACCTTGCGGGGAAGCCCTCCTCGGTGAGCATCTGGACGCAGCCGCTGCGAATCCGCTTTTCGTCATCCACGACCAGGATCCTGGGGACGAAGGTCATCGCCGGAACCTCCAGAGGCATCGTTGCCGACGGCCGGGCATGGTTTTCGTGCATGATGGCCTCTCAGGTCGACAATGGCACGGAGCCATCGTCTTCACCGTCGGCGGCGTGGACCGGGGGGAACTCCAGCAGAAAGGTGGTTCCGTCGGGGCTTGTCGATTTGACGGAAATGTTCCCGCGGTTTTCCTTGATGATGCCGTAAGCCGTGCTCAGCCCTAGCCCCGTGCCTTTGCCGGCGGCCTT
Source organism: Desulfobacterales bacterium (assembly GCA_041736435.1). GTDB lineage: Bacteria > Desulfobacterota > Desulfobacteria > Desulfobacterales > SpSt-501 > SpSt-501. The sequence continues at coordinate 9,795 of JBGSTS010000018.1, forward strand.
GGTGGTGTAAAAGGGATCAAAAATTTTGGGCAGGTGTTCTTCCGGGATGCCGCTCCCGGTATCCGAAATCTCCAGGCAGCGTTTCCCGCTGCGCTCGTCCGCGTAGGTCCTCAGCACCAGCCGGCCGCTGTCCCCCATCGCTTCGACCGCGTTCATGACCAGGTTGATGATCACCTGGCTCATTTGGTTGCAGTCGGCGTGGATGGTGGTATCGCTGTCGGAAAACGCTTTGACCACCTGGATGTTCCGAAACAGGCTCTGGTCGCGGATCAACGCCAGGCTCTGCTCCACCAGCACGTTCAATTCGATGGAGTCCTTGCGCTGGTTGGTCACCCGGGCATAGGCCAGAAGGTTTTTGACGATTTCGGAGCAGCGGTTGACGTCTTCGATGATGAAGGTGAGGTTCTCGCGATGGGGGTCCTCCATCCCGAGCTTCTCCTGCATCAAGCGGGCGTAGAACAGCACCCCGGTCAGCGGGTTGTTGATTTCGTGGGCAACTCCGGCCGCCAGGCGCCCCATGGAGGCCATCTTCTCCGATTGGGCGAGTTGGGTCATGATGGTTTTCAGTTTGGCCTCTGCCGCCAGTTTTTCCCTGAGATCGGTGTAGATTCCCATGGTGGCGATTTCTTCGTCGTCCTCGTACAAAATGGAGGCCGTCAGCTCCACCGGGATCTGTTCCCCTTTGGAGTTGACGATCACGAATTGCCGAGCCGCCAGCTTCCCCACCCCGCCGTACGCGGGGCTTTTCAGCATCCGCATGATCTCGCCGGCGGTTCCGGGCGGGTAGAGGTTTTCCACCCGCATTTCACGGGCGGCCGTTTCGGCGGCAACCCCGAACAGGTTTTCGGCGGCATGATTCATCAGCAGAATGTTGCTGTATCGGTCGGCGGCGACGATCGCCACGGGTGAGCTTTGGATGAGTTTTTCCAGAAACTCCTTGGTTTCCTTTAGCGATTTTTCGAGGGTTTTCAACCGGGTGATGTCGCGGACGCTTTCCATGATGTAGGCGATCTCGCCAGCCTCATCCAGAATCGGCGAGAAGACCCGGTCTTCCCACAGCTGCTTCTCTGTTCGCGTGAAAACACGACGCGTGATGACGTGGCCGCTTTTATCCGACAGAACCCGGGCGAGGGGGCAGCTGATTTCGGGGCAGTAATCGGTCCCGTGAAACACCTGATGGCAGGTTTTGTTCACTACCTGATCCATCGTCACCCCGTATTTCTCCAGGAATATGCGGTTGGCCGACATGATGGTCTTGTCCGGTTTCATGATCAGCGTCGGAAACGACAGCGAATCGAACACCCGCACGCGCCAATCAAACTCGGCTTTCAGCGTCTCATTCATACCTTCGTCCTGTAATGCGCCGCTCATGGGAGCTGGAAGCACTCGGCCAGAGCCGCCATTGCCGATTCCGCCGTTCCGTCGGGGACGACCAGATAGGCCATGCTGCCCGAAAACCCCGCGAGCAGAAGCGCGGCCTTTTTCTCCCGCAGCGTGTCGAGCGCTGCGGCGGCGATGCCGTAGCGCTCATAAAAATGGGGCCCCTGGAAAAGCACCATCTCCACCGGCTGCACGTCGAGCCTTGCGCCGCCGGCGTCGCCGGCCCCACGCCGACCGAACGATTCCAGCACGGCGGGGATCTCCTTTGGCGGGGCGACGGCATACAGGGTGGCCGTTTCCTCGCCGGGATCGCATTGAAGCATGACAAATGAGAATTTCCCGGCCGGCCCTGCAGGCAACGGCCGCATGCGTTTGCTCCGCGGCCAGATTTCGAGTGCCAGCGGTGTGCGCACCATCACCACGCCCGTGATCCTGTGCAGGCCATAGGACTTGGCGATGGGTTCGAAGTAGACGGCGATGGTTTCCATGCCACGTTATCGTTTGACCGGTTTGACCCGGAACTCGGGCGTGAACGGGGCGTGGTTGTCCGGCAAGTCGAACACCTCCCGCAGGCGTTCACTCGCCCGGCCCAGCTCTTTGAATGCGGTGACGAAGGTCAGAGCCGAAAGGGTGGAGGCGACCCCGAAAACGGGCAAGTGGAACTCGGCAAAGACCTCCAAGGACCGTGTGAGGGCCTCCATGCGGCGTTCATGGGGAAAAAAGGTCAGCAACCCGACGGAGGTGGCCGACCGGCAGGTCCAATGCCCTTCCACGGCGGCGGCCGCGAGCCGTTCGACCAGCGCGATCTGATCCCCCGCTACGCACACGCACACCTGGGTCCGGCCCGGCGAGCGGGAAATCGACACGTAGAACAGGTTCACCTGGCGCCCGGCCAAGGCTTGCAGCACGTCCACCTCGGCGCCCACGGGCGGCGCGTCGGCGGACAGGGTCGCCATCGCCAGCTCTTCGCTGAACTTCATCCCGCCAAGGGGGATCAGGCCCGCCATGTCAGCTGTCTCGACTCTTGTCCGGTTCCGCCGGTTCGGGCGGCCGGCTATAGATTGTCTTGCACCGCTGCAACCAGCTTGTCCAAATCAATGGGTTTGGGAATGTAATCGTCGGCCAGGGTTTTCTTTCCGTCATGGTGCGTGTAGCTCGTGGTGGCGACCGCATCGGCCACCGCCGTGAGCAGGATCACCGCGATGCTCTTGTACTTCGGGTCCGCCTTGATTTCATCGCAGAGCTGGTAGCCGTTCTTGCGGGGCATCATGACATCCAGGATAATCAGATCCGGCGCGTCCGATTTGATTTTCTCCCAGGCCTCGACGCCGTCGTAGGCCTTGGTCACCCGAAAGTTCTTGCTGACCAGCTTCATGGCCAGGGCTTCCACCAGATCGGGGTCGTCGTCGACCACCAGAATGTGTTTTGGGGAGCTCATGATCGTATCCTCCTGAAGGGGTTTAAGGCCTGCGCCTGTGTACTTCGGTCAAACGGCCGGGCGCGGGTAAAGCCCTGCCCGCCGCACGATTTCCGGAACCTTGTGCTCCCACTCGATGGCCATGATGTGGAAGCCGTGAACGCCCTCGACCTTCTTGAGGCGCTCGATGGCCTCAACGGCGATGGTGATCCCCTCATCGGCCTGGTTGTCCTTGGGCAGCGCCGCCAGCCGCTTGACCAGCTCGTCGGGCACATCCATGCCCGGAACTTTTTTCTGCATGTAGCGCGCCATTCCGGCGGACTTCAAGGGGGTTATCCCCGCCATAATGAACAGGTTTTCGTGCAGGCGCCGTCGGCGGACCCCTTCCATCCATTTTTCAAACTTGTCCAGGTTGTAGATGCACTGGGTCTGGATGAAATCCGCACCGGCGGTCGCTTTTTTGGCGAGCCGCCGCACGCGCAGCTCGAAGGGGTCGGCGAAGGGATTCGCTGCCGCCCCGATGAACATCTTCGGCGGATTGCCGATCGCCTCTCCGCCCTGGAAGGTCCCCTTGTCCCGCATGGTGCGCACGGTCTGGATGAGCTGCATGGAATCCAGATCATACACGTTGGCTGCCATCGGATGATCGCCGAAATGCGGGTGGTCGCCGGACAAACACAGCATGGTGTTGATGTCGAAGGCATACGCCCCGAGAAGGTCGCTTTGCAGGGCGAGCCGGTTGCGGTCGCGTGTGACCATCTGCAGGATCGGGTGTAGGCCCATCTGGCGGATCACGATGCAGGCCGTGAGGCTGGACATCCGGACCATGGCGGTCTGGTTGTCCGTGACATTCACGGCGTCCACATGGCCCCGGAGCACTTCGGCTTTCTCCCGGATCTTGTCCGGCAGCGCCCCCCGGGGCGGCCCGCATTCGGAAGTGACGGCCAAGTGGCCGGCTTTGAACACTCGCTCGAGAACGCTTTCGGTTTCCATCACATCAAATCCTCTCTGACGATTTTGCGGGGCCCTCCGCCTCGGCCGCTGCGCCAGTCTTTGGCGGGCAGAATGGCCTCGTAGCGATCTTCCAACCCCAACGCTTTAAGCCGGTCCCAGATCAGCTGCCACACACAGTCGACGTCCGGGCTGATTTCACACTTGCCGTTGCTCGAGCCGCCGCAGGGGCCGTTTTGCAGCCGCTTGGAACAACGGGCGATAGGGCAGATGCCGCCGGTGACCCCGAGCAGGCAATCCCCGCACCCCTGGCAGCGCTCGGCCCACACCCCCGGGCGCTCCGAAGCGCCCATAAATTTGGTGTTGACTCCCGGAAAAACCATTTTGTCCTTGAAGCGCCGGGCGATCTCCTGGACCCCGCAGCCGCAGGCGAGCGACAGCACGGCATCGACCGAGTCGATGACCGGAACGAGCTGCTCGACGTATTCCGGGTCGCACTGGCGCTCCAGCGTCAGCTCCCGGATGTTGATGACCCGGCCCGACTTCATGAAAGCGACCTGCAGGGCGGAGGAGAGCAGCGCCACCTCCTTGCGGCCGCCCGCCGAGCAGACGGTCACGCATTCATTGCACCCGACCAGCAGGAGATTCTTGTAGGGCGAGACAAAGTTGATGATTTCCTGAATGGGCTTGCGTTCGGCGGTGATCATCGTGCGGCACTCTCCTTTTGGGCCGGTGAAGCATTATGGGGATCGTGGGTCTTGGTTGCGCCCATGAGGTTGACGGGGTTGGGGCCCAACCGGCGGATTCTGTCCGTGAACTCCTCGGCGGTCGCCGCAAAGCGCTCTCCCATCCCGGCCGACATCATGATCATCTCGATCCGTTCCGGTTCGATGCCGATCTCCTGCAGGAGCCGTTTTACGTAGGCGACCCGTCGGGCGGCCTTGGCATTGCCGGTTTTGAAGTGGCAATCCCCCTCCAGGCAGCCGGCCACGTAGACGCCGTCCGCCCCCCGTTCGATGGCTTGCATGAGATGGATGACGTCTACTTTCCCACTGCACGGGACGCGGATGATCTTGACGTTGGGCGGGTAGCACAGTCGCAAGCTGCCGGCCATGTCCGCCGCCGTGTAGGCGCAGTAGTGGCAGCAGAAGGCCACGATGACGGGTTCAAAATCCTTCATCAGTTCAACCTTTCCAACAGACCGTTCAACTGGGCCGAAATCACGGCGTCCTCGAATTGGACCAGCTCGATCGCTTTTGCGGGGCATTCGGCCGCGCAGGTTCCGCAGCCGTGGCAGCGGGTCGCATCGATTTCGGAGACGCCGTCGGCATTGATGAACGGGATGTGATACGGGCAGGCCCGGACGCACAACAGGCAGGCGGCGCACCGATCGCGGTCCACTCGTGCGGCGACGGCCCCGAGGTTGATGACGTCCCGGGCGAGCAGCGCCTGGACTCGCGCCGAGGCCGCCAGCGCCTGAGTGATGCTCTCCCGGACGCTCTTGGGGCCGTGGGCCGTGCCGGCCACGGTGAACCCCGGAACGGAAAGCTCCACCGGACGGAGTTTGACGTGGTCCTCCAGGAAGAACCCGTCCGCGGTGCGGCTGAGATGAAATATGGTGGCAAGGTCCTCGGTCCCCTCGTCGTCGGACACGAAGCCGGTGCTCAACGCCAGGCAGTCGGTTTCGACCTGCAGCCGCCTTCCCAGGATGCGATCGTCAAAAGACACCGTCAGTTTCTCTCCGACGGCGCACACGCCGGGTTTGGCGGACTCCTCGTACTGGACAAAGACGGCGCCCAGCTTGCGGGCTTCGATGGCGTAGTCCTCTTGGAAACCAGGGGTCCGCATGTCGCGATAGAGCACAAAGATCCGGGCACCGGGGTTGAGTCTGCGAATTCGCAGGATGTTCTTGACCGCGCTCTGGCAGCATATCTTGGAGCAGTTCGGGTTATCGGGCGTTCGTGAGCCCACGCACTGGATCATCACCACCAAATTCCAACGGGCCACCCGCTCCGGGTCGTCTTCGATGATGCCGTCCAGGTCGAGCTGGGTGACGACGGCCGCGTGTTCCCCCAGAAGGTACTCCGCCGGCCGCCGGGGGAGCGCTCCGGTAGCAAGAATCGTGGCGCCGTGACGGATGTGGCGGTAGAGCATCCGGGGCCCCGCCTGCACGCCGGTCGCGAACGCCCCCGGCATGCCGGAATGGTCGACGATGATCGTCTGGGTCAACGCTTCGATGTGCGAGTGCGCCAAGGTGCGATCGACCAACGTACGGACATGGGCCGCGATGTCGTCGCCTTCCAGGCTTTTGCGCAGCTGGCCGGCCAGGCCTCCCAGTTCGCGCATCCGTTCGACCAAGACCACCTTGAATCCCTGGTCGGCTAAATTCAGGGCGGCGGTCATGCCGCTGACCCCTCCCCCGACGACCAACACGGACTTGTTCATCGGCAGGACCAGATCGCTGTGCGGTCCGCGGAAGCGAACGCTGGCGACCGCCATGCGCACGAGGTCTTTGGCTTTCTGCGTCGACTGTTCAGGCAGGTTGGCGTGCACCCATGTGTCCTGGTCGCGGATGTTGGCGATTTCAACCAGGTACTTGTTCAGGCCGGCCTTGCGCAGGGTGTTTTGAAACAGTGTTTCGTGGGTGCGGGGCGAACAGCCGCCGATCACGATGCGGTTCAACCCCTTCTCTCGGATGGCGCTCTCGATGCGCTCCATGGCGGCAGTGGAACACCCGTGACCGGCCATTTCCGCCACGAGAACCCCGGGAAGCGTCGCGGCGTGGGCGACAACGGCGGCGACGTCGATGACGCCGCCGATGTTGAACCCGCAGTCGCAGACAAAGACGCCGATGCGGGGCGGTTCGCCGGCCACATCTCGCTCCAGCGGAACCTCATCCTCCGGCCCCGCACCCGGTTCAGGCCGTTCCGCGGTTTGCATGGCCAGGCAGGCTGCCGCACTGGATTGGACAATGGTTTCAGGGATGTCCTTCGGGCCTTCAAAGGTGCCGCATACGTATATCCCGGGTCGGGACGTTGAAACCGGACTGAAGCCTCCGGTCGCGGCGAAGTGGTGCCGGTTCAGCTCGATCCCCAGCGTCCGCCCCAAGGCGTCGGTTTCGGGGGAGGGTCGGAAACCCGATGAGAGCACCACCATGTCGAACTGCTCCGACTCGGTGCGGCCGCTTTCTTCGCGCAGGTAGGAGATTCGGAGCTGCCCGGTATCGTCTCTCACCACGCTGTGCGGCCGGCAGCGCACAAACCGCACCCCGTATTCCTTGATGGCGCGCTGGTAATAGAGTTCGTAGTCTTTTCCGCCGGTGCGGATGTCCATGTGAAAAATCGACGTTTCGATATCGTTTCCGAACCGTTCGCGCGTGACGACCGCTTCCTTGATGGCGGCCATGCAGCAGAAGCTCGAACAATAGGAGACGTCGGCGGTATTGATCCCGCGGGACCCCACGCACTGGAGCCAGGCGATGCGCCGCGGCGCTTTTCCGTCGGAGGGCCGCAGGAGTTCACCGCGCGTCGGGCCGGAGGCGGACAAGATCCGTTCGTACTCGAGACCGGTCAGGACATCGGACGAGAGACCCCGAGACAGATAATCCAGGCGGGTGGGGGCGAAGAGCTCGGCGCCCGCTGCCAGGATGATCGCCCCGAACATTCGGGTTTCCATCCGTTCGCGATCTTCGGTCAAAATGGCGCCGGCCGGGCACACCCGGGCCAGTTCGTCTATGTGGACCGAGGCCTCCGGGTAAACGGAAAAGGCATAGGGTGTGGCCTGGGGGTAGCGCATGCAGGTGGGGGCCCGATGATCCAAACCGGGGGTGAAGCGCACCCAGTGCGGGAAGTGTTTGTAGCATTCGCCGCAGGCGGTGCAGCGGTCCAAATCGATGAAACGCGGCGCGCGGGTCAGACTAACGCTGAATCGGCCGGCGTCTCCCTGGACGGCCGACAGCTGAGTGCCGGACATCAGCTCGATGTGGTGCCGGCGCCCGGTTTCCGACAACTGGGGCGAAAGCGTGCACAGGTCGCAGTTGTTGGTGGGGAAGGTTCTATCCAGTCGGGCCATCAGCCCGCCGATGGAAAAGGCCTTGTCGATCAGCACTACCCGCCGGCCGGCCTCGGAGAGGTCCATGGCGGCTTTCAGGCCGCCGATGCCGGCCCCGACGACCAGAATGTCACTGCACGGCTGTGTCTGTTTTTCAGTTGCCATGATCGGGTTCATCCACATAGGGTGTTTTGGATTGACATATCGATGCTCGGGGTCCGGCCGGTGCGCATTACATCCCCGCCGCGTCGAGGACGGCCGGCAGGCGATGCTCCCACCCCAGGGCTTGAAGCTTTACCCCCCCGGCCGCACCCTTGAAGCCGGACAGAATCTCCGCTGCCATGCGCAGGCACTCCTCCTCGCGGTCGTGCGCCTTGCGGATGCGGGCGATCATGGCTTCGGATATCGCCGCACCGGGCTCGTTCACGGCGATGTACCGCGCCATGCCCACCGACTTCAAAATCAGCACGGTGGGAATTACCGGGACCCCGAGTTCCTTGATCCGGTTTACGTGCGACACCGCCTGCTCAAGATCAAACATGGGCGCCATGACCACATAGCCGGCGCCGGCCGCGACCTTTTTGCGGGCCTGCCCGAGCGCCGCCTCGAACGCGTTTTCGTCCGCGCAGGTCGGCAGCGTGCAGCCCGCCGTGAATGCCGGAGAGCCTTTCAACTCAAAGCCGGCTAAATCCAGCCCCTGGTTCAGGCCCCGAATCATCTGAAGGATCGACAGTTCGTCCAGGTCGTCGACCGGTTTGGCCTTGCGATGGTCGCACTGGCTGATCTGCTCGCCGCCGACCACCACCACGTTGCGTACTCCCAAAACATAGGCGCCCAACAGATCCCCCTGAAGCGCCATCTGGTTGCGGTCGCGGCCGTAGACGTGCATGACGGATTCGAAACCCTGCTGCTGCATCAGCGCAGCGCCGGCCAGCGCGCTCATCCGCATGGCCCCGTAGTCCATGTCGGGGATGACGACGGCATCGATGCGGCCCTTGAGCCGCTGCGCGTTGGCGACCAGTTCGGAAATGTCTACGCCACGGGGGGTTTCCATTTCCGCGAGGACGACGAACTCGCCGGATGTCAATTTCGTGTTGAGGCTCATCGTATGTTCCCCTTTCGAGTCCGGCTGCCGACCGGGCGGGATAAGAGTGATGGTTGTCGATGTTGCGTATGCCGCGTCCACGCCGCGGCTTGCGGGCGGGAGCGCAGGTGCCGGGTCGTTCAGCGTCTCTTTTGCACCTGAATCCGGTAGGACATATCCTCCGCGATCTCCTCGTTGACGATCAGGTCGAATGAAAGCGGCGGCAATACCTTCAACAAATCATTGCGGGTGTCCGGATCGCGGCCGACGACTTCCAGTACTTCGTTGCATTTCATCTGCCGGAAGACCTCGGTCGCTTTCAACAGCGTGATGGGGGTGATGGCACCCCGCAAGTCCAAATGGTAATCAGCTTTTTGATCCAAGACGCTCACTCCCTCAAACGTTGCGTGTTTGTACAAGGCAGGGTTTAAAGCATGGATTGTGCCGAAGTGGGCAAAGCTCGGGTGATGATATTTTTTAAAATAAAAATCAAGTAGTTGTAATTTTACGGCTGGAGCCTGAAACATTTCCCTTGAAAAAAGCGTTAAAATGTTAAATAAAATATTAACGTTTGTTAATTAGTTTTAATAAGGAACGAAACATGTTTGAGCATGAATTGGATCGGTATTGGAAAACAGTGGTCAACAGCATCAAGGATGGACTGATGATCGTGGACCGGCGCGGCATCATCGTTTCGGTCAATAAAGCGCTTGAAAATATGATTCAGTATTCCCGCGACGAGTTGATCGGGAAATCCTGCGAGGTGTTGAACTGCGATGTGTGCGACAAGGCTCGCCAGGAAAACGGAGGTCACTGGTGCCGCCTTTTTAAGACGGGCTGCCTGACAATGCGCAAATGCAGCATCATGAGCAAGGACGGAAAGGTCATCCATGTCCTCAAGAATGCCTCGCTGCTGCACGACGACGAGGGGGGCACCATCGGCGCCGTCGAGACGATCACCGATCTGACCGAAGTGATGGAGAAGGAGAGCCAGATCGCGCAGTTCCGCCGGGTACTGCAAGCCGAAGACGGTTTTCACGGAATCATCGGCACCTCTGCGGCCATGCAGGATGTTTTCGACCTCATCACCAATGCCTCCCAATCCGATGCGCCCGTCATCATCACGGGCGAAAGCGGCACCGGAAAGGAACTCGTGTGCAAGGCGATCCACGCCATCAGCCAGCGCAACCACAAACCGCTGGTCAAGGTCAACTGCGCGGCCCTAACGGATTCTCTTCTGGAAAGCGAGCTTTTCGGCCACGTCAGAGGGGCCTTCACCGGGGCGTGGCGCGATCGTGAAGGCCGGTTTGAGAGTGCGCACCAGGGGGACCTCTTCTTGGATGAAATTGGAGACCTGCCGTTGTCGACCCAGGTCAAACTGCTGCGGGTGCTGGAGGAAAAAGTCATCGAGCGGGTCGGCGACAACCGGCCCGTGCCGGTCGACGTCCGCATCATTTCGGCGACGCATCGCAACCTCAAGCAGCTTGTCGCCCGGGGGCTTTTCCGCAAGGACCTGTTTTTCCGGATCAACGTGATCCCCATCCAGCTGCCTTCGCTGCGCGAACGTCCTGAAGACATCCCCCTTCTGGCCCGGACCTTTTTTAGAAGGATCAAGTTGAAAAACGGGAAAACGATCGAGGGCATCGGCAACGATGCCATTGAAGTCCTGATGAACTACCCGTGGCCGGGCAACGTCCGAGAGTTGAAAAGCGCCTTCGAGTACGCCTTCGTCAATTGCCACGAATCCCTGATCCGGGCTCATCATTTGCCCCCGAACGTTCTCCATGGCGAAAGGCTCTCGCAGACCGCCAGAACCCCCACGATCAACCGGGATGCCCTGAAGAGAAGCCGTCTGGTGGAAGCGTTGGGGAAATCCAACGGCAATTTGACCCATGCGGCGCGGATGCTGGGGATTTCGCGGGTCACCGTTTGGAACCAGATGAAGCGCTACAACATCCGCATCGAGCGCACGCCGAATGCCGGGCAACCGGCCCCATTGACAGGCGACGAGCTGCCCTGAGCCTCCGGCGGGACAACGGCCCCATCCACCGGTCCCGGTCCGCCCTTTCCCTCCAAGGTTCGGAAAATCATGCACGCAGTATTTTTTTAGGATCGACTCCGTATTTCCGCATCCGGTTCCATACCGTGACGCGGTTGACCCCGAGCAGCCGGGCCGCCTGAGTCTGGTTTCCGTTCGTCCGGCGCAGGGCCTCGATCAGCGCGCATTTTTCCGGCGAGTCCTCCACGGCCGACGGTCTCCCCATCGCCACCCCGACCCCCGGAAGTAATTGCGTCGGCAGGTGCTCGAGGTCTAGTTTGCCGCCCTCTGCAACGACAAAAGCGAACTCCAGGGCGCTTTTCAACTCCCGAATGTTGCCCGGCCAGGAGTAAGTTAGGAACTGTTGCAGTGCGGCCGGGGAGAGGCCTACAATCGGTTTTCCGGTCGATTTGCGCAGCCGCCGGATGAAATGCTGAACCAGAAGTGGTATGTCTTCCCTGCGCTCGCGCAGGGGGGGCAGCTGGATGGGGATCACGTTGATGCGGAAAAAGAGGTCCTCTCGGAACTGCTTCACGGTGATCAGGTCGGCGATATTCTTGTTGGTGGCTGAGATGATCCGCACGTCGACGCGGATCGGGCGGTGGTCGCCCACCCGCTCCACCTGCTTGTTCTCCAGTACGCGCAAAAGCTTCACCTGGACCGATTCGGAAATATCGCCGATTTCATCAAGGAAGATATCTCCGCCGTCAGCCGCTTCAAAGCGCCCCTGGCGGTGCCGGTAGGCGCCGGTGAAGGCCCCTTTGATGTGGCCGAACAGCTCGCTTTCCAGCAGGGATGCGTTCAGGGCCGCGCAGTTGAGCTTCACGAAAGGTCCGTCGCGACGAACGCCGCGCTCGTGGATTGCCTCGGCCACCAGCTCCTTGCCGGTGCCGCTCTCGCCGTAAATCATCACCGGGGCGTCGCTTTGGGCGGCCTTGTCGACGAGCTGGATGACTTTGCGCATCCGCGCTGAGGCTCCGATGATGCCGTGATAGTCGCTGCCGTCGGTCAGCTTCCGGGAAAGGGATTCCACCTTCTGATCGAGACGCTCCAGTTCGCTGATGTCGGCAATCGTTTCAACCGCCCCCAAGACCTTGCCGCTCTCATCCTTGAGAAGGGAGGCTTTCTTGATGGTATTCAAGCAGGTACCGTCCTTGCGCACGACCGTGCACCGCACGCGACGCATTTCCTGTTGATTGGGATCAAACAGGGTGCACCACTGCGGAGCGCCCTCCTGCATCCGGCGGCAGGCGTCGCACTCCAACAGGGAGCACGGCTGCCCGACGATGTCAGCCGCCGCATATCCCGTGAGTTCCTCAAAAGCGCGGTTGACCATCATGATCTTGCCCTCAGGGCTGATCAGAACCAACCCATCGTTCATCGTATTGATGATCTGCTTCCAGTATTGGTTGTCGCCCACGGTTTGCATTACAACTCTCCTCACGGAATGCTGGTGAACTGGTGGAATTATGTGTTTAGATGTTTAATCAGGTGTTTAAATAAAGTAAACAATTTTTTAACATGTTTTCGGTCGACATCTAACTATCTCAATGATTTCAATTAAAGAATACAGCCGTGACAAGACCATATATGGCATAATGCTTGCTCTTCATTTAAGATCGCACTAAATATCAAAATTAACCCTGATGCATTCATTACCCCCGGACTGCCTTAAAACACAGACATCAACCCCGCAACTGGGTTGCAGGGGAAAAAACCAAGTGTACGTCAGCGTGTGCCTGCCATAGCGTGTTTCGCTGAAACCCTATAACCGGAGGTCAGTATGCAACGAAGAAAATTCATGCTCGGCCTGGTTGCGGCCCTGTGGGTGCTGGGGGCCGCCACAGTCCAGGAGGCGGGCGCGTCCGGTTCGGCCGGAGTCGAGCAGGCCCCGGGCCGGGAGATGGCCCAGCAGGCAACGCGCGATGCTCGGCGCTGGATCACAACGGACCATACCAAGCACGAGGTTCTCAAGCAGGCTTTCGGTTCGGGACCCGAGGTGACCAAGGCTTGCCTCTCATGCCACTCCGAAGCATCCGCTCAGATCCACAAGACCATTCATTGGACCTGGGTGGATTCGGCCTCACCCAAGGACAAGCCCATGGGCAAGGGTGCGCTCACGGTCAACAACTACTGCGTCAGCATTCACGGCAACGAGCCGCGCTGCACCTCCTGCCACGTCGGCTACGGGTGGAAGGACAACAGCTTCGATTTCACCGACACGAGCAAGGTGGATTGCCTCGTCTGCCACGAGCAGACCGGCACCTACAAGAAGTTTCCGGCCGGTGCGGGCAACCCTGTGAAGGAGCCCGTTGTTTTTCCGGGCGACGGGATCCAGTACCTGCCGCCCGATTGGAACAAGGTGGCCCAGAGCGTGGGCCGGCCTACCCGTGACAACTGCGGCGTATGCCATTTTTACGGCGGCGGGGGCGACATGGTGAAACACGGGGACCTGGACTCCTCCATGCACAAGCCCAACAAGTCTCTGGATGTGCACATGGGGGTCGACAGCAAAAATTTTGACTGTACCCGCTGCCACACCACGACCGCCCACCAGGTGGCCGGCCGCATTTACTCAACCCCGGCGGCAACCCAGCGTACGACCTTGGCCCAGGACGATCTGACTCCCCGGATCACGTGTGAGTCCTGCCACACCGCAACTCCGCACAAGCCTGGGGTGAAAGCCAACGACCACACTGACAAGGTGGCTTGCCAGAGCTGCCACATCCCGGAGTTCGCCCGAGCCCTGCCCACCAAGATGCGCTGGGACTGGTCCACGGCCGGCAGGAAGAAGGACGGCAAACCGTTCAAGGAAAAAGGTCCCTTTGGAACGCCGGTCTACGACACCCAGAAAGGCAATTTCACCTGGGAGAAGAATGTTCGGCCCGCTTACTTCTGGTACAACGGCACGATCGACGCCGTGTCTCTAAAGGACCCCATCGACCCGGCCCAATCCGTGGCGCTCAACTGGCCGGTGGGCAGTCCCCAGGATCCCAACGCGCGGATTGCCCCATTCAAGGTCCACACGGGCAAACAGCCCTATGACACGGTCAACAAGACCATGCTCGTGCCCCACCTCTTCGGGCCGCCGGGCTCCGACGCCTACTGGGCCAAATATGACTGGCAGATTGCACTTGAAAGCGGAATGAAGAAAGCGGGATTACCCTACAGCGGCCAATTCGGTTTCGTGGAAACGAGCTATGTGTTCCCGACCACCCATATGGTGGCGCCCAAGGAGAAGTCTGTGAGTTGCAACGAATGCCATGCGAGGGATAACGGCCGCATGGCCGGCATTCGGGGGGTCTACCTGCCGGGCCGCGACGGCAACCGGGTGATCGAGGTCCTGGGCTGGGCGACGGTGCTCGGCTCGCTGGCGGGGGTGCTGCTGCACGCGCTCGGCCGTGCCGTTAGCCGCCGTCGGAAGGAGGGGTGATCGATGAGCACGAACGGAAACGACTGCAAGATGGTGAACATCTATCTTTACACCCGCTACGAGCGCTTTTGGCACTGGCTGCAGAGCGCGTTGATCATGATTTTGCTGGTGACAGGGTTCGAGACCAACGGAATCTTCACCCTTATAGGATTCAAGACCGCCTTCGACGTGCACAACTTCGTGGGCATCGCCTGGTTGATCGCCTTCGCCTTCTTCGTTTTCTGGGTTTTCACCACCGGCGAGTGGCGGCAGTACATCCCGACTACCAAAAAGATGCTCCTGGTAGTGCGCTATTACATGTACGGAATTTTCCGTGGCGAGCCTCATCCGGTGCCCAAGCGCCGGGAGGCCAAGCACAATCCCTTGCAGAGGCTGGTTTACCTCAGCTTGGCGGCCGTTCTGCTGCCGATCCAGATGCTGAGCGGGCTTCTCTACTGGAGCTACAACTCCTGGGAGGCCTGGGGACTCGGCTGGCTGTCCCTGCCGGTGGTGGCTGCGGTGCACTTGGCGGGGGGCTTTGCCATTCTCTCCTTCATCGTCGTCCACGTTTACATGATCACCACCGGTCACAGCCTGACGGCCCATACCCGGGCCATGATCTGCGGCTGGGAGGAAGTCCAGGAACGCGAGCCTGTCGAAGAGTGGGAAATCAAGTCCCAGCCACGGCCTAAGGCGAGGCCGGCCGTTTGAGACGGGGCTGGAAATCAAAGATCGCGCCAGTCCGCTGAGGCCTATTTTTCAGGAAAGGCTGCTGCAGGCAGTTTTAACGCCGCAGCGCCTTCAACAACTGGTTGGCCAACGTCAGCAGGGGGTCCCACACCGGGCTGAAAGGCGGGGCATAGGCCAAGTCGCACTGGATGAAGTCCGCCACCGTCATCCCCGCATGCAGGGCCACGGCCGGGGCGTTGATGCGATGGGCCACGCCTTCCCGGCCGACCATCTGGGCCCCCAGCAGCTTTCCGGTCGGGCGGTCTCCCACCATCTGAAGATGGATGGTAGTGGAGCCGGGATGGGCATGCGCCCGGCTGCGGCTTTGGATCACCGTTTCAACCGGATCAAAGCCTGCCTCGCGAGCCTCGGCGGCATTGAGCCCGGTGCGGGCGACTTCAAGGTCAAACACCTTGAACACGGCCGTTCCCGCCACTCCGGGCAGCGCTTCGCGTTTGCCCGTAACGTTGTCGGCGACGGCCCAGCCCGCCCGGTTGGCTCTCAAGGCCAGAGGGATCCAAACCTTTTGCCCCGTCACCACGTGAATGGCATCGGCGCAGTCGCCGGCGGCATAAATGTCCGGGCAGGAGGTCCGCATTGTCGAGTCCACATCGATTGCATTCTCCGGCCCCAGATGCAGCCCGGCCTGTTTGGCCAAACAGCTGTTGGGGGACACTCCCGCGGCCACAAGCACCAGTTCACATTCAAGTGCCGGCCCATCCGACACCACCCGCAGGCCATCCGGGCCGGTCGATTCGATCCGCTGGAGCTGCCGGCCCAAATGAACCTGCACCTGGTGGTCCTCCAGCTCTTGCCTGACGACGGCGGCCAGGTCCGGATGCAGCCAGGGAAGTAAAACGGGTCCGGGTTTGATCAACTCCACCGTAAGGCCCCTGGCGCGCAGCGCTTCGCACATCTCCAGGGCGATATATCCCATGCCCAGAATTGCGGCGCGCTGCAGCGGTTTCTCTGCCAGCAGCCGCTGGATAGCCCTTCCATCTTCCAGACTTTTAAGGGCCACCACACCGTGCAGATTCATACCCGGAATCGCGGGGATCCGAGGCGAGGCTCCGGTGGCGATCAGGAGCGTGTCGAAGTCCGCTTCGAAGCCCTTGCCCGCGATGGTTTTTCCGCTCACGCGCTTGGCCTGAGGGTCGATGGCCTCCACGCGATGGCCGGTCCTCAGATCGATCCCCTGCTTTTGTCGGAAGACCTCGGCGCGCCGCACCACCAGCTCATCGAGCTGCCGGCGGCTGTCGGCGATGGTGTAGGGCATACCGCAGGCGCTGTAGGAAACGTCTTGGGTTTGTTCCAGCACCACGACATCGATGCCGGGTGCATTGCGTTTGGCGCGACTAGCGGCACTCATGCCGGCTGCATCGCCGCCGATCACCACGAATCGCACGTCCACTTCCTTTCAGAAACCCGTTTCTCTTCGTTTCAGTCGGTCACGGTCGGGTAGCCCCCGTTGATCCAGGCTTTCATGCCGCCGGCCAGGCTGTGCACGTGCTCGAAACCCTGCTGCTGAAGAAAACTGGCGGCGATGTTGCCGCGGTAGCCTACGCCGCAGGCGGCGATAATCTCACGGTCTTTAGGAAGCACGACGTTGCCCTTCAGCAACTCGGTGAGGGGGTGGTGACGCGCGTTGCGGATATGGCCGCCGTCCCACTCCGCCTGGGTTCGAACGTCGATCAGGTGCTCAGGATTACCCGCAATCTTCCGGCTGAGTTTCTCGGCGGAGATCTGCCACAGGTGGGCGATGGGGTAGCCCGACTCCTGCCAGGCGGCGATGCCGCCGTGGAGGTAGCCGATGATGGTGTCATAGCCGATGCGATGCAGCTGGGTGCACATCTCGTGGTAGGCCGCTTCGTCCGAAACCACTAGCACCAGGTCGGCAGCCGGGTCGATCACCATACCGATCCAATTGGCAGTTTGCTTGGCAAGGCCGATGTTGATGCTGCCGGGGATATGCACGCCGCCGAACGCCGCTGTGTCCCGGGTGTCGAGAATTACCGCCCCGCGCTCCACATGGGTCTTGAACTGGGCCGGGGAGAGATCTTTCACCATGGGGCAGCGCTCCAGGAGCGGAGCTCCCTGCTTGTTGGTGGCGATGATGTGGCTGAAGCTCTTGGGACGCTCCGGGAAGCTTTGGCTGAGCTGGCGCTTGAATGTGTCCGGGGCGAGGTTCAGCACGGGATTGCTCAGCTTTTCGAAGCCGATCGTGGAACTGGACTTGGGGCTCATGCCCTTGCCGCAGAGCGATCCCTCGCCGTGGGCCGGAAAAACCTCCACGCTTTCGGCCAGCCGCCCGAGCTTGCCGTAAAGGGACTGGTAGAGATTTTCGACCTGCTCGCCGATCAGCTCCGCGCCGGCCAAGTCGGGCCGGCCGATGTCGCCCACGAACAGGCAGTCGCCGGTCAGCACCAGCCAAGGTTTATCGCTGCGGGAGCGGTCGGTCACCAGGATCGACAGGGAGTGAGGGGTGTGGCCGGGGGTTTTCAGGATTTCCAGCGCGGCGGCGCCGAACTCGAACACATTTCCCTCTTCAACGGGAACGAAATCGAATTCGACCGGCGATCCCTTCAGGAAGTGGATGGTTGCTCCTGTACGCGATTGCAGCTCCATATTGCCGCTCACGTGATCGGCATGAACATGGGTTTCGAAGATGTGGGTGATTTTCATTCCGTTGGTGCGGGCGATGTCGATGTAATCCTGAACATCGCGCTTGGGGTCCACCACACACGCGACACGGGCTTGGGGGCAGCCAATGACATAGGACAGGCATCCCATACCTTCCACGGTGATCTGTTTGAAATACATCGGTCAGCTCCTTATCGGTCTCTTCCTGAACCGGGATTGCATTTTCTTAAAAGCGCCTGCTTATGGGTGCGACTTGCATCCCGGTGCCAGGCGTTTGAGGCGGTCGAACAGCTCTGTCGCGTGTGTCGGCGTAGGCCGGGGCGGCAGCTGGGCGAGGACTCCCAGCCCCTCGCTGATCTCGTGGAAGCGCTCCGCGGGCAGCTCGCTGATCACCGCCGTGTAGGCCATGGCATTGATCGGAAGCAGCCGGCGGACCAGTTCCAGCCCGTCCATGTCGGGCAGCGACTCATCGACGACCACGGCCAGCGGCGGGTGGGTCTTGACATCGGCGAGCGCCGCTGCTCCGGAATCGGCCCAGGCGATCAGGATCTCCGGGTTGGCTGCCATCGCGTCGGCAAAATCCTTCAAGCGACTGCGGTCCGCGCTGGCGAGCAGAATTCGATTCATCTTGGTTCCTTCCAGTTAGTCGCTTTCAAAGACGCCCCGACGCCCTTCAGAAAAATTTTTCCTCTGCCTCGCCCATTTGTCGAGGCTCCCTCCTCTGCCCCCCCCTTGTCAAAGGGGGGCTGGGGGGATTTTTCTTTCGATACGATGGGGCCGCGCGCCACAAGCTGCTGCAGATGCAGTTCCCCCCGGGTCACTTCGGGGCACGTCCGCAGCAGGAACCGGGGCCCGCGCAGCCGGCGGCCTCGTATGGCCGGCTGCCGCAGCAGCCATGATCGCGGGGCCCGGGCATTGCGTGCCGCGCGCCACCGGTGAGCGGGCTGGTGGGTGACATGAGCTTTTCCACCTCCGGGCTCTTGCAGGCCGGGCAGGCGAGCGGGTCCGCAGCTGTGAACACCAGAAGCTCCCCGCGGTGACCGCATTGGCGGCAGTGGATTTCAAAAATGGGCATGGGTAGGGGTCTCCTTGTCGGGCGTCTCGGTCAATGCGGCTGACGCCTTTGTCAGCGTTGGGCAGCGGGTCCGCTTGCTTGCCCGCCGCCGCAGGTGAACTCCTGGCTGAAGGCCGGCAGCTTTCCCTCGGCGAACGCCTTGACGGCGTCGCCCACTGTGCGGGCCTGCCCGCAGTGGTAAACATCGATGCCCATCTGCTGGAACCCCATGAGCGGGCGCATGCCCATACCGCCCGCAAGCAGCACGCGCACACGGTTCTGGGCGAGATAGCTCACCGGGGCCATGCAGCCGCCCTGCTCGTGGGGCATGTTGGGGATGGCGGTGACATTTTTGATCCGGCCCTCCTCCAGTTCCACCAATGTGTAAAGGTCGCAATGGCCAAAATGGGCCCCGATGGCGGCGTCGAGCCCGCCGGGGGGCATGGAGGGGATGGCAATTAGGGTGTTCATGATCGACTCCTTTCTGAGATGGATGAAATTGGCCGTTGTCAGGCAGCGCCTGCGATCGGCTCACGTTTCTTTGGTTGCTCGGACAATGTCAGAACCCGTTCCCAAATGCTGCGAACCGCAGCCGAGAGCCCCTGCGGGGTGAACTCAGTCACCGTCTGCCGTCGGACCATGGCTTCGGTGACGGCGGCATCGTAGGGCAGGGCGCCGAGGAAATCAGTTTTCTCGACTTCGCACCAGCGCCGCACGGCCTCGGTGTTCTCAGGGTTCAGGTCGGCCTTGTTTACTATCACACCGGCCGGGATTTTGAAATGGCGGCAGAGGCTGGCCACCCGCTCGAGATCGTGGATGCCCGAGGGGGTGGGCTCGGTCACCAGGATGGCGATGTCGGCCCCGGTGAGGGAGCTGATGACCGGGCAGCCGATGCCCGGGGACCCGTCGGCAACGATCAGCGAGCGGCCGGTCCGCTCGGCCACATCACGCGCTTTCTCGCGCAGGAGCGCCACGAGCCGGCCGGAGTTCTCAGCGCCCGGGAAGAGCTGGGCGTGGACCATGGGGCCGAAGCGCGTGCGGGAGATGAACCAGCGGCCGCAGTGCCGCTCCGGAAAGCGGATGGCCTGCACCGGGCAGAAGTGAACGCAGACCTTGCAGCCCTCGCACCTGAGAGGGTCGATCGCGTAGCGGCCCGAGGTCTCGGCCACGGCGCCGTAGTGGCAGAGCTCATGGCAGAGGCCGCAGCCGTTGCAGCTTTCGGGGTCGATGACCGCCTCGTGACCGGAGAAGAACTCCTGCCGCTCCTCGATCTCGGGCTGGAGGATCAGGTGCAGGTCCGGGGCGTCCACGTCCAGGTCGCAGATGACCGGGTCCGCGGCCAGGTGCGCAAAGGCGGCCGTAAGGGAGGTCTTGCCGGTGCCCCCCTTGCCGCTGATGATGACAATTTCAGGCATGAACCGTTACCTCCCGGGCGGATTCGCCAGCTGTCCATGAATCGATTGCGGCGGCCAGCTTCGTGAACACCTGTCGCATGTCGGGCAGGGCCTCGGCCAGGACCCTGCCGCGCGAATAGGCCTCGGCCAGGCGTCGGTCGAAGGGGATTTCGGCCAGGATGGGGAGTTCTTCACTGCGGCAGTAGTCGTACACCGAGCGGTCCCCCAGCCCGGCGCGGTTGATGATGACCGCCATGGGCTTTTTCAAGGGGCTGAAGGCCTGATGGGCCAACCGGAAGTCATGGTTGCCGAAAGGGGTCGGCTCGGTGACGAGCACGATGGCATCGCTCGGCAGCACCGCATTGATGGCCGGGCAGCTCGTGCCGGGCGGGGCGTCGATGATGATGTCAGCCGAACGGTCCGCGGTCAAGGTGGCGAGTTTGGCCATCACCGCCCGCATCAGGGGCGGGCTCATGGCCTCGCCGACCCGCAGCCGCCCCATGAAAAAATCGATTCGTCCGTCCGTCCGTCCCCAGCGGATTTCTCCCAGCTCGCGGGTGCCGGCCGTTAGCGCGTTCTCCGGGCACACGGCAATGCACCCGCCGCAGCCGTGGCACATCTCCGGGAAGGTCAACAGCACCGATCCCAGGACACTGATCGCCTTGAACTGGCAAATCTCCGCGCAGGCCCGGCAATACGTGCACTTGGATTCGTCCGCGACGGGGACCTCGATGGTTGCAATTTCGCTTCCGGCGATCTCCGGCCTCAAAAACAAGTGCATGTTCGGCTCTTCCACGTCCAGGTCGACGGCCGCCACCGGCCGGGGCCAGACCCAGGCCAAGGATGAAGCAACCGTGGTTTTGCCGGTCCCCCCTTTGCCGCTGGCGATGGCTAAAATCACGGTTTTCCTCCAGCCCCGCGGTTCGGTGCGGCGGCCATGGAGACCGCGCCGCTCCTGTAGCGCTCCAGTGCCTCGCGCACGGTGAGATCCTCCAGATTCTGGCCGATCTGGATGCCGACCGCCGACAGGGCGTGGAAGGCCTTGGGCCCGACATAGCCGGTGAGCACCACTCCCACGCCGTGATGGGTCATCAATTCCGCCGTCTGGATGCCGGCCCCCTGAGACATGGTCTGGGAGGAGCCGTTGTCTACGTACTCGAAGTCCATGGTGTCCGGGTCGATCACGACAAACCCCGCCGCTCGGCCGAACCTCGGGTCCACGCTGCTGTCCAGGGTCGGACCGGCGCTGCTCACCGCAATTTTTTTCATGGCAATCTCTCCTTTTTTGTGTTTCGCTGCGTGCCGATTTTCCTCCGGCCCGTTCGTTTCGTTTGCAACCTGGTTTTGCCCGCCCTCGATGCGCAGCACCAATCCGCCCACGATTGCATCCACAACTGCCTTGCGTGCTTCGGACAATATTCGGCCGAAGGTCTGACGCGACACCTTCATCCGCTGGGCGGCCTCGTCATGGCGCAACCCCTCCCGGTCCGCCAACCGCAGCGACTCGTAGCCTTCGAGCGAGAGGTAGACCTCTTCGAGCTGCCGGGCGGGGATGCCCTGGGGCTTAAAAAGCCGCACACCGGGTGCGGCGTCGACCATTCGGCATTTTTTTGGGCGTGGCATAACGCCTCCGTGATAATGAGCTTAAGCTCATTATTAAGACAGAATTTTATCGCTGTCAATAAAAATTATGAGCAATCTCTCATAATTTTTACGGCGCTGATTTCAGGAGGAAATCTTTAACCTATAGACAGTCAGGTTGGAGGGGGGCACTGCAGAGTTCATGGATGCAAGGGGATAGGGCCGAAGGAAAATAGCAACGCTGAGACTATTTCCCCTCGGACCCCTGGCCCCTCGATCCATCGGCTCCTTATGCTATGCCACTTGGCTTACGATTCCTGCGTTGGAACGCTGCGGGAATCGATTTCGGCCATGCGGCGCTCGACGGCGTCCAAACGGGCCTTCAGCTGGTCCGCTTCGGACTTGAGGAAGGAGGCTTCGTCGGTCGCGGCGGGCGGGTAATACATGCTCGGCGCTCCGTAAAATCCAGCCCCCCACCAGCATCTGGCGCCGCGCCCGCCTCCGCGGAAGCCGCGCTGCAGGCCTCGGCCGCCCATCGGCCCGCCGGCCCCGCGGCCTGTCCCGCGTGGATAAGGTGCGGCTCCTACGGCGGTCGGTGCACAATACCCGAAGCCGCCACCGGTTTTCGGTCCGGCCCCGAAGGGCCCTGTTCCATTGAATCCTGGCATACTATTCACCTCCGTTGATGATGTGATGTGGCATCGTCCTGACGGGCGGTGCGGTGTGTTCATATCCCGGCGCCTCATTCCAGCCACGGCGGTCCTCCTCCGCGACGGCGGTGCCGGCCGTGGCCGCTCAAATCGACCGCCTCCGCCATTTCGTAGTTGCCGCCTTCGATGCGGATGGCCCAGCCGTTGACCAACGCCCGGGCCACGATGCTGCGTGCTTCGGCCAGCAACCGTGAAAAGGTCGGCCGCGATATACCCATCGAAGCCGCCGCCGTCTCGTGGTCCAACCCCGCGGCATCCGCCAAGCGGATCGCCTCGAAGCCGTCCAAGGGTAGGGTGAGGCCCCGCAGGCTCCCCAGCGGGATCCCTTGCGGTTTATAAAACCCCACCGGCGGCTGATGGCACACGCGGCGGTTCATCCTGGGTCTGGGCATGAAGGCTCCTGGTTATGAACATTTGTGCAAAATATATATGGCGGCAAAGGCTTTGTCAAGAAAAATTTTGAACATTATTTCATAATGGTTCTGCCGGGAACCCTGTTTCGCTTTTGTACGGAGTGTGCTATGCCATACGCCATCACCGGTCGTTGTTTTTTTTCCGGGTCCATTTGCCATGACACATAATATAAAACCTTGTTTGTAGAGGAGAAACACCCACCGTGCCCCAGGCCTGGAACATCTTGCTCATCGACGATGAGGAGGACATTCGCGACGTGATGTTCGTCACGCTGACGGATGCCGGCCACACGGTTCGAACGGCCGCCGACGGTGCGGCGGGAATCCGCTTGTGCGCCGAAGCCCCCCCCCAGATCGTCATCACCGACATTCGCATGCCCGGCATGGGCGGGCTGCAGGTCCTGGAGCACCTCAAAACCCAGCACCCCGACGTCGAAGTGATCGTGGCCACGGCCTTCGGCGAAATGGATCTGGCGATCCGCGCGCTTCAGCTGGATGCCTCAGATTTCATCACCAAACCGATCAGCAGCGAAAATCTTTTCCTGGCCCTCCAGCGCGCCGGGGAGCGCTTCACCTCCCGGCGCCGTTTGAAGGACTACACCCTGCTGCTGGAAAAGGAGAAGGCCGAAACCAGCCAGCAGCTCCTCAAGACCATCGCCTTCCAGCGCAACCTGATCGAAAGTTCGATGGACGGGATCCTGGGCTGCGACGACGAGGGGTTGATCCTGATTTACAACGGCAGCATGGAGCGGCTGGCGGGCTACGGCCGCGGCGCAGCGCTCGGGGGGATGCGTTTCGATCAGTTTTTCGCAGCGGGCGAGGCGGCGCGCTTTCGCACCCAGCTGGCCGGGGAGGGGTTCGGCGGAGCGGGCCGTTTGTACCTCTACGAAACGCTCCTGAAGGCCACGGACGGCCGGGACATCCCAGTCCAAGTGTCGGCGGTCACGCTTGCGGACGAGGGCCGGCCGGCCGGCGTGGTGGGCTTTTTCCGGGACCTGCGGGAAATGCGCAAACTGGAGCGCGACATCGAGGACCAAGCCCGTGTCCTGCACCAGGACAAGATGATGTCCCTGGGGCGCCTGGCCGCCAGCGTGGTCCACGAGATCAACAACCCCCTCGCGGGGATCCTGAACTACATCCGGCTCATGGCCAGGCTGCTCCAGCAGGGGCCGCTCTCCGGCGAGCGGCAGCAGAAATTCGAACGCTACGTGGGCATCATCGAATCTGAAACCGGCCGCTGCTCCCAGATCGTTTCCGGGCTGTTGAGCTTTTCACGGCGCTCGCCGGCCGCGTTCGGACCGGTTGAGGTGGAGGAGGTGATCGGACGCTGCGTCCTTCTAAGCCGGCACAAGCTGGAACTGAGCCGGATCCGGCTCGACTCCCGGGTCCAGACCGGCCTGCCGGTGCTGGCAGGGGATTTCAACCAGCTCCAGCAATGTCTCATCAACCTGATCTTCAACGCCGTCGATGCCATGCCGAACGGCGGGACCCTGACCCTGGACGCTCGTCTGGACGAGCAGGCGCCTGCGGTTCTCATCCTCGTCAGGGACACGGGACCGGGGATCCCCCCCGAGCATCTGGACAGCATCTTCGAGCCGTTTTTTACCACCAAGAGCGAGGGCCACGGATTGGGGTTGGGGTTGTCCACGGTCTATGGGATCGTGGAGCGGCATCACGGCACGATTGCGGCCAAAAATCACCCGGAGGGCGGGGCGCTGTTCGTCATAGCGCTGCCCCTGCCGGCGGCGCGGTGAGGCCGGCCCTGAAAGGAACGCCAGCGAGCCTCTCATGAAATTCTCCGGCAAAAGCATCGCCTGCGACCAGTGGCTGGGTGTGCTGGATGAACTCAACGTCGGCGCCTTCATGGTGGACGGCGAGCGGCGCATCGTGGCCCTCAACTTGAGCGCTCAAGCCCTGCTCGGCATCCGTGAACACGAGGCGATCGGTCGGGACTGCCGGGATGTCTTCCTGGGAGTGCCGTGCCTGGCCCATTGCCCCTTCAAGCACTCCGACCCCCGACCGGGACCGGAGCCGGTGATCCCGATCGCGGGCGAAAACGAAGAGACCCACCTGGTCACTCGCATCTCAGCCCCTGTTTACGACTCCCGGCGGCGCGTGGTGGGCTGCCTCACCATCCTGCAGGACCACTCCCCGATTGCCGACCTCGTCAACCGCATCCACTACGAGGAACGCAGCCTGAAGCTTATCCTGGACAATCTCGATGTCGGGGTCTTCACGGTGGACCGGGGCGGCGTCATCACCTTTTTCAACACGGCCGCCGAAAAAATTTCCGGCTACAGCCGGCGGGATGTGCTGGGGCGCTCCGGCGGGGTGATTTTCGACGGGGAGGGCTCCGCCGAATGGGGACTTCTCAAAGAGACCATCGCCGGCGGCGCCTCCCGCAGCGGTGTCAAAAGCCGCATGATCACCCCGGATGGGGTCCCGGTTCCCATCCGGGCGACCTTCTTTCCCCTGTGCAACGAAAAGGGGATCGTCGTCGGCGGGCTGGCCACGTTCTCCGACCTCACCCTGGTCCACCAGCTCGACCAGGCCATTCAGGACCGCTACACGTTTTATGACATGGTGGGCAAATCCGCGCAGATGCAGCGTGTCTTTGAAAACGTGCAGGTGGTGGCCAGAACCGATGCCACGGTGCTGATCGAAGGCCCTACCGGGACCGGCAAGGATTTTTTGGCCAAGGTGATCCACTCGGCCAGCCGCCGCAGTGCCAAGCCGCTGGTCAAGGTGAACTGTGCAGCCATACCGGACAGCCTGCTCGAATCGGAGATGTTCGGCTACATGAAGGGGGCGTTTACCGGCGCCCAGAAGGACAAACCGGGCCGCTTCCAGGCAGCGGACGGCGGGACGATCTTCCTGGACGAGATCGGCGATCTGCCTCTGGCCCTCCAGGCGAAACTGCTGCGGGTGATCGAAGAAAAAGTTTTTTTCCCCTTGGGCGCCACCCGCACCACCCGGGTGGACGTGCGCATCATCTCCGCATCCAACCAGGGCCTGGAGAAGCTGGTGGCCCTGAAACGGTTTCGGGAGGATCTTTTCTACCGGCTCAATGTCTTCCGGATCGAACTGCCCAGTCTGAAGGAGCGGCCGGCGGACCTGCCGCTGTTAATCGGCCACATCCTGCGACGCTTGAGCGCCGCCCGGGGCATGGCCCCTCCGGAGATTTCAGAGAACGCCATGCAGGTGCTGCTGAACTATCATTATCCCGGAAACATCCGCGAGCTTGAAAATATCCTCGAGCACACCCTGATCCTGTGCCAGGAAAATACGCTGCGGCGCAAGCACCTGCCGGATTATCTGCGCCGCCCGCGTACGGCCGCCGGCCGTGCGGCCGGCATCCCCCAAGAGGCCCGTTTCTCCGAGCGGGCACGCATCCTGGCCGTACTGCAGCGCTGCGATTGGAACCGCAGCCAGGCGGCGGCGGCCTTGAGCATGGACCGCACCACCTTGTGGCGCAAGATGAAGCGATACCAGCTGGCCCCATAGGCGTTGCTAAAATGTTGCAATAATGTTGCATAATATGATTGCAACATTTTAATTATTTGATTTCAATTAATAAAATGATATTTGATGTTGCCGGCCCTGAAACGCTTGCCCATTCCCGTGTTCCCCTCCCCTAAATCAGTATTTAATCTAATAAATTGGAATAACAACATATAATAAGCATGTCACGCGTCTGGCACGCCCTGTGCTCATCTACTTTGGAAGGCCTTCAGCCTTCCAAAATAGGTGGGACATGCAACGCCGGATCAAAGTGCTGATCGTCGACGACGAACTCGATATGCGGATATTTCTCTGCAACCTGCTGGGGGGCTGCGGCTATGACGCTATCGACGCGCCAAACCGGCAGGACGGCTTGCGCAAGGCCAAAGCGGAAAAGCCGGCACTGATCATCCTGGATGTGACCATGCCCCGCGAAGAGGGGATCCAGCTGTATCGGGAGTTGAAGGAAAGCCCGAAGCTGCGGAAGATACCGGTGATCATGGTCTCCAGCATCGGCCAGAAGACCTTTCGCCAGTACCAGAAGACCTACTGTACGCTGCCGTTGGAGGACGCCGCCGGCCCGCCGGGCGCCTATCTTAAAAAACCGCTGAACGCGGACGAGTTGATCGGCTGGGTCCAGACCCTGACGGCGGGAGCATCCGCCTGAGCATTCGGAGGCAATGGAGGCCTCACTCCCACCGGGGGCGGCCGGGAATGACGGGTTCCAAATCGAGCATGTTTATTGCCGGTTTAACAACGAGCACGGATCTGCCTGCAACCAAAAACCTGCGGTGATGCGAATGGCCCTGCGAATCGGCTTCTACATCTGTCATTGCGGAATCAACATCGCCTACCGGGTCCGGGTGGAAGAGGTGGCGGCGTTTGCCCGGAAGCTGCCGAACGTGGTCGTTGCCCGCGACTACAAGTTCATGTGTTCGGACCCCGGCCAGGAGATGATCGAAAACGACATCAAGACCCATCTCCTGAACCGGGTGGTGGTGGCCTCCTGCTCGCCGCGGCTGCACGAGAAAACCTTCCAGGCGGCCTGCCGGCGGGCGGGCGTCAACCCCTACCTGTTCCAGATGGCATCGGTGCGCGAGCAGGTCTCATGGGTCACTCTGGACGAGGAGGACGCCACGCGCAAGGCCAAGACCCTGGCCGCGGCCGCCATTCAGCGGGTGAGCCGCCACCACCCTCTCGACACCCGCACGGTTGCCGTCCATCCGGACGTGATGGTGGTGGGCGGGGGCATCGCGGGGATGCAGGCCGCACTCGACGTCGCCGACAGCGGCCACACGGTATTCCTGGTGGAAAAGCAGTCCACCATCGGCGGCCACATGCTGCAGTTCGACAAGACCTTCCCGACCCTCGACTGCGCCGCCTGTATCGGCACCCCCAAGATGGTGGACGTCTCCCAGAACGCGAACATCACCCTTTACGCGTACAGCGAGGTCAAGGAGGTGAGCGGTTTCATCGGCAACTACACCGTCACGGTGCGCCGCAAACCGCGCTACGTCAAGGAAGGGGTCTGCACCGGATGCGGGGAGTGCGCCAAGGTGTGTCCGGTGAGCATTCCCAACGACTGGGACGTCGGGATGGGCATGCGCCAGGCCATCGGGCGGGCATTTCCCCAGGCCATTCCCATCACTTTCGCCATCGAAAAGAAAGACCGGGCCCCTTGTGTCGCCGCCTGCCCGGCGGGGATCAACGTGCAGGGCTACGTGCAGCTCGTGGGCCAGGGCAACTTCACCGAAGCGGTCCGGCTGATCATGGAGCGATTACCGTTGCCGGGCGTTCTGGGCCGGGTTTGCCCGCACCCCTGCGAAACGCACTGCCGGAGAGCCGAGGTGGACGCTCCCATCGCCATCCGCAACTTGAAACGGGTCGCGGCCGACCGGGTGGACCTCTCCGCCCTGCCCCTGCCGGAGATCGCCGATCGCCCCGAACAGGTCGCCATCGTGGGCTCCGGGCCGGCAGGTATCACGGCTGCCTACTACCTGAGATTGCGCGGTTACCGCGTGACGATCTTCGAGGCGCTGGACCGGTTGGGCGGCATGCTGCGGGTGGGGATACCGGATTACCGCCTGCCGCCGGAGGTCCTCGATCGCGAGATCGCCCATGTCCTCAGGCACGGGATCGCGGTGAAAACCGGGTGGCGCCTGGGGCGCGATTTCACGATCGAGAGCCTCAAGGCCGAAGGGTTTGCGGCCGTGATCCTGGCTGTCGGTGCCCACCTCGGCGTGAGCGCGGGTATCCCCGGCGAGTGCGACGTCGAGGGTGTGTTGAACGCGGTGGACTGGTTGAGGGAGGTCAACCTCGGTGCCCGCGCTACCCCCGGCCGGAAAGTGGTGGTGATCGGCGGCGGCAACGTGGCGGTGGACGCCGCCCGCGTGGCGCGGCGCCTGGGCAGCGAGTCCGTTACCATCGTCTACCGTCGGACCCGGCAGGAGATGCCGGCCTACGCCGATGAGATCGAAGATGCTCTGGTCGAGGGCATCGACATCCGCTACCTGACGGCACCGGCGCGGGTGATCGGCCGGGAGGGGCGGGTAACGGGCCTCGAGTGCCTTCGCACCGAACTGGGGCCGCCGGATGCCGGCGGACGGCGCCGTCCCGTTCCAAAGGCCGGTTCCGAATTCGTCATCGACTGCGATGCCCTCA